>NZ_JBGFFG010000628.1:0-1482 GCF_056175765.1 Pseudoxanthomonas sp. LjRoot204_2
TTGCCGATCACGTCGATGTCGCACTGGTAGAACTCGCGGAAGCGGCCGCGCTGGGCGCGCTCGCCGCGGTAGACGCGCTGGGTCTGGTAGCGGCGGAACGGGAAGGTCAGCTCGTGCTCGTGCTCGGCCACGTAGCGGGCCAGGGGCACGGTCAGGTCGAAGCGCAGGGCCAGCTCGGGCAGGCCGTCGCCTTCCTTGGCCAGGGCGCCGGTGGACTGGACGAAGTAGACCTGTCGCTCGGTCTCGCCGCCGGATTTGGTCAGCAGCGTCTCGGACAGCTCGAASACCGGSGTTTCCACCGGCAKGAASCCGAARCGYTCGTARTTCCGGCGGATGGTGTCSAGCATGCGCTGGAAGGCGATCTGCTCGCGYGGSAGCAGCTCCATGACGCCAGGCGGGGTACGSGGCTTGATCAAACGGGCAACTCCGACATTCGTAAGGTGGGGCATTTTACGTGCCCGACAGACACTCGGCAGCCTTGCCGAATATGTGGATTCGCCGTGTTTTTGAATCAACGTATTGCCCGACTTAATACGCTTCCATACAATGCCGCCCCTCAGTCGGGGTGTAGCTCAGTCTGGTAGMGCGCTWCGTTCGGGACGWAGAGGTCGCAGGTTCRAATCCTGTCWCCCCGACCATTTTTCACTGCTTTTTTGCCTGTTCAGCCATTCCGGCCAGGCACCTGATTCTGCTGACACGGTGCTGTCACAGCACACCACATGGTCATCGACCACGTGCACCGTCACTGCTTCGTCGCTGACGCACCTTCAGTCAACGCCGCCTCGTATGCGAGACGGTAGAAGTCGGACACGGCACCGCCGTCTCTCGATGAGCCACCCAGCAGGATGATCTGCGGCTCCGCGAACTGCGGCGGCCGATCCTTGAAGCGCGTGACACGCGAGTTAAGCATCGCGCCAAAGCCATCAAGCGTCTCGGCTCGCATGTCCATGAACTCGACACGCTCACCGAGGCCGCCTGCAGCATCCACCTGCCGGATGTAGACCATCGTGGCCAGCACCACGAACGAGGGCAGGGGCTGCTGTTGCGCCACCTGCTCGCGCAGCGCATGCCCCACCAGGCCGCGATCCGGGTGCGCGATGATCGGGCTGAGATCCAACGCCTGCATCGAACCATCAGGATGGGCCATGAAAAGCAGCGGCGGCGGATCTTCGTCGGGGCCTGTGAGCGAGCTCCGCAGGTCCTCAGTGATCGCCCACAAGCCCAGCAGCGCGCTCTCGATCCGCGCACGATCTTCACTTGTCGGCTCGCGGAATTCCTTCAGGCGACCGACCTGGGCAATGAGATCCAGCAGCTCTTGGGTCAGATGCACGAGGAACGTCCGTCAGAACTTCCGGTCTGCTGGCGGCTTAGCCAGCGTGCACGTTCCAGTGGCAATCGAACTTTCTTTCGTACCCGCCTTGGGACCGGAGTAGAAATGCATGGTTTGATCGCGCGTAAGTGCAAGGGTTGATCGGTTAATGG
>NZ_JBGFFG010000629.1:0-1480 GCF_056175765.1 Pseudoxanthomonas sp. LjRoot204_2
GTTCTGGGTGATCATCTCGATGCCGATCAGCGAGGGCTGGGACAGGCACTTGCGGATGTCCTCCCACGTCGACGGCAGCGGGTCGGAGCATGCGTTGACGTCCAAACGCAGTTCATCCTTGTAGGCCGCATGCGTGGCGTGCGAGCGTTCCTTCAGGAACTCTTCGGTCACCGCCATGGCATCGGCGTAGCCCACCAGCGTGTCGGCCGATTCCTTCTCGCTGATGTCGGAGGCCTTGGAGGTAGGCAGCGAGTTGACCGACAGCTGCACGGCGTCATTGAGCGAGATGATGTGGTTGTAGTACGCGCCGGCGTTCACCCAGCCGCCGGTCTTGGCGTACTCGACGAACGCGTTCTTGCTGGCGGTATTGGCATTGGTCACCGCCGTGCGCGAGGCGGCACGGATGCGATTCTCGTACTGGTAGGCCGCCTGCATGATGGCGTCGCTATTGGGCTTGTTGCCGTCCACGATCTGCTTGGCGATCGGCGACATGGCGGCGATGACTTCCTTCACCGCGGCGCTGTGTGCGCTATGGATGCTCTTGACGTCCAGGTAGCGCGCATTGCCCTTCTGCGACTCCGGGCTCTCTTCCCAGGTAATGCTGCCGCAGACGTCCGGTCGCATGTAACTGCCATCGGTGGCCGACCAGGAGTAGGTCACCGTGGGGATCGACATCGGGGCGTAGTTGATACCGAACGCCGCCGGCGTCGTGCTGCCCATGCCCGAGTCGATGCGATCGGTGGGGACCATGGAGGTGATGGCGCYGCGGGTTTCCTTGACGACGATGCGATCGCTGCGTTCAGCCTCGGCATACTGCTTGTTCATCGCCTGGCGGCAGACCTCGAACCGCAGGATGTTGGCCACCAGCGGCCGCGCGTTCGGGATGTTGGCGTGATTGATCATGCCGGTCTGGTCGACGCGGTCCAGCATGGCTGTCCACGCGCGGTCACCGATGCCCACGCCTTGCACAGCAAGCCACATCACCAGGATCTGGATCAGACTGAAGCCACCGGCAAGGGGCAGCAGCAGGGCACTACCGCCCACGGTGCGCAGCGGCACCCAGATCGAGCTCATCTTCCTGCCCAGAAACTCGCCATCGTGGGCGGTGTTCACCACGGCCATGATCGTGCTGTAGGCCACGAAGATCATGCCCAGGAACAGCACCGCGGTGTTGAACACCTCGAAGCCTGCGCCGATGACGGTACCGTTGGAGCCGAGGTCTGCCGCTCCGTTGCCCACCACGAAGTCCACGACGTTGCCGAAGACCTCTCGCAGGATGCTGAGCGAGGAATCGTCCGCCGGCGGGCTCCAGAAGCGCGGGTCCTGCTGTTGCTGCTGGGCGCTGGCCGTGGCGCTGGCCGCGACCAGGGTAAACAGGGTCATCAGGCGGGTGGGCCGCATGGTCAATTCCTTGGCGCGTCGGGCGCCTGCGAGGGCGGAGGCAGGCTGTTCAGGGTGGGAGCCTGTTCAACTTCGGACA
>NZ_JBGFFG010000630.1:0-1479 GCF_056175765.1 Pseudoxanthomonas sp. LjRoot204_2
GAATACAACATCCGCATGCGCCCCGCCAACGAGGTGCAGCGTGCCGCCTTCGTTCGCGCGGTGTACTCGCGCCGCCAGCTGCGCGAAGTGCTGGTGAACTTCTGGCACGACCACTTCAACGTGCTGGGCACCGATTTCAGCGTGGGACCCGTGTTCGTGCATTACGACCGCGACGTGATCCGCGCCAACGCCAAGGGCAACTTCCGCACGATGCTGGAAGGCGTGGCCCAGAGCACGGCGATGCTGTATTACCTGGACAACATCAGCAATTCGCGCTCGGGCCCGAACGAGAACTTCGCCCGCGAGCTGCTGGAGCTGCACACCTTCGGGGCCGAGAACTACCTGGGCTTCATGGATCCGTTCCAGGTGCCGCCCTGCCCCGAGGATCCGGCGTACCCGATCGGTTACACCGACATCGACGTGTACGAAACCTCCGCCGCGTTCACCGGCTGGTCGGCGAAGAACGGGCACTGGCAGTTCCCCACCGAGAACGACGGCACGTTCGTCTATCGGCAGTCATGGCACGACGCCGGGCCGAAGTTCCTGCTCGGCATGCTGATCTATCCCGAACAACCGGCGCTCAAGGACGGCCGCGATGTACTGGACCGCCTGGCCAGCCATCCGCGCGTGGCCAAGTTCATCTGCAAGAAGCTGATCCGCCGCTTCATCAGCGACACGCCGAAGCAGGCGTTGATCGACAGCGCGGCGGCGATCTTCCGCGCCAACTGGCGCGCCCCGAACCAGATCGAACTGGTGCTGCGGCACATCCTGAATTCCGACGATTTCATCAACAGCTTCGGCCAGAAGAACCGCCGCCCGTTCGACTGCGCCGTGGCCGCGATGCGCACGCTGGGCGGCGACTGGACGCTCAGGCTGGACCATGGCCGCAGCGGCGACTTCATGTGGCTCTATGGGTTCACCGGCCACACCCCGTACAACTGGCCGGCGCCGAACGGGTATCCCGATGCCGGCCTGGCGTGGTCGGGTTCCAACTCTTACGCCATGACCTGGCGCCTGCTGGGCTGGCTGACCGAAACCAAGGACGGCGAGGTGCCGCTGCACCCGATCGTCGACACGACGCGCGCGAACGTGCCCGTCGCCAACTGGACCGCGAATACCCTGGTCACCTGGTGGTGCACGCGCCTGCTGGGCTACCAGCCGGAGGCCGCGCGCAAGCAGGCATTGGTGGCGTTCATGGCCCAGAACGGCGATCCCAACACCTACGTCATCACCGACACCAACACGTGGCAGGGCAGCGACCTGAAGCGGCACTACAACCACGAGCGCCTGCGCAGCCTGGTGGCGCTGATCCTGATGACTCCCGAATTCATGAGCCGCTGAGGCGACGATGACCGATTTCCGACTGACCCGACGCGAGTTCGTCAAAGGCTGCGGCGCGGCCGCCATCGTCGGCACCACCGGCGCCAGCCTGATGTTCGCCGACCCCGTCGATGCCGCCGTCAACAGCTACGACACCGT
>NZ_JBGFFG010000631.1:0-1448 GCF_056175765.1 Pseudoxanthomonas sp. LjRoot204_2
GTCCACGAGCGTGCTGAACTCGATCAGCTTCTTGAAGAGCTCGGGCGATTGCTTGATGTAGTTGAGACGGTTGGTCATGTGTGCTCCGGCCTCAGTGCGGCTGAGGTACCCGTTCGCGGAGGCCGCGAGAGAGGAGAGAGGGAAAAAAAGATCCTGGGCACCGGCGATGCGGTGCGCGTTCAGAAGTCCCAGATGATCGGAACCCAGCGAAAGATGTCGCCTTCCGCCGCCACCCGGCCGATGGAGGGGAAGGGCAGGTGGGCGGCCACCAGCAGTCCGCGGCTTTGCACCAGTTCGCGGAACAGGGCGAGGCGAACGCGGGTCGCCTCCTCGGGGTCGTGTTCGAAGCCGTTCTGCCAGTCGGGGTGGTCGAATGCGACCGGGAACATGGCATCGCCCGCGAACATCAGGCGCTCGTTGCCCGACACCAGGTCGACCACGCTGTGCCCCGGGGTGTGGCCGCCGGTACGGCGGACCACCACACCCGGCGCCACCTCGCGCCGCTCCTCGAAGATCTGCAGCCGGTCGCGGTATTCGTTGTAGAAGCTCTTGGCGGTCGAACGCAGCACCTCGGGCACCGGATTCGGCATCACCGTGCGGGAGAAGTCGGGCGACATCCAGAAGTCGACCTCGGCCTTGGCCACGTGGATGCGCACATCCGGACGCAGGCGTTCCTTGATGCCGGGAACGAGCAGCCCGCCCACATGGTCCATGTGCATGTGGGTGATGATCACGTCGGTGATGGACTCGAGCTCGATGCCGGCCGCAGCCAGCCGCTGGGGAAACTGCCCAGCCCTCGGAAAGCCCGGGAACTGCCCACCCAGGCCCGCGTCGATGAGGATGGTCTGGTCGCCGCTGCGGGCCACCATCACGTTCAGCGGCCAGTCGTACTTGTCGGGCGGCATGAACATCTGGCCGAGCCAGTTGGCCAGGTCCGCCGGATCGGCGTTGGTGGCCATCGTCGTGGTGGGCAGCGGCAAGGGGCCGTCGCTGACCACCATCGCATCGATGTCGCCGATGCGCAGCGCGTAACGGGAGGGCACCAGGTCTTTGGTCTTCTCGCTCGTGGGTTGCAAGGTGTCATYAGTGAGGAACATGGCGGAATCTCCAAGAATGCGGCCCGGTTGCGCGGGCCAAACCAGCCGGGCGACTGGCAGCAAGTTGCCGTTCAACACCGAAGGGTTGTCGGGCTCGGATCACGGCTGAGTGCCGTATGCCATTGATCGTAGGGAGGCGGGGCGCGAGCCGGTAGGCCTGCAAAAGGACTCACGGTGGTGCCCGATATGCACCAAACGCGCGGGAGATCGAGGGGCGAGCCTTGCGTCGCAGGTCGTGCCCGCGCACCTCAACGCGTATCAACCGCGAATGAGGTCGGCCGCCGTGCGATCCCTTCGATCGCGAGCCTGGAGTTTCTTGCGTAGCCGCTTGATTGGCACATCGACCAGGTG
>NZ_JBGFFG010000632.1:0-1441 GCF_056175765.1 Pseudoxanthomonas sp. LjRoot204_2
GGGCGCTGAACTTGACGTCCGTCGCGCCGACGACCAGCAAGGTGGGCGCTTCGCGTGACCCGTCATGCTGCAGGCCCCAGAGCTGGAGTTGCGGCGCTCGACCATGCTTGCGGTTCAACGGATGGTCGAGCACCGGGATGTCCGCGTCGTCCAGCGCGAAACCCAGCGCTGCACCGGTCTTGAAATTGTCGGCGAGCAGCACGGTGCCCTCGGGCATCCTTGCGCGCGTGGCGCGCACCTCCGCGGCCAAGCGGTCCCAACCCGCGAAGTTTTCCGGGTAGTACTTGCTGCCGGCGGACTCTACGCGCACCCCGGGCAACGAGACTGCGAGGTAGTACGCCATCATCGACAGGGTGCCGAGCGCCGTGATGCTCCACGTCGCGCGCCGCCACGCCGGCGTCCACTCCTGCAACAACAGCGGCACCACGACAAGCAGCGCCAGGTAGCCCGGCAACGGCCAATGGAAGCTGACCCGCTCGTTGTCGGCGAAGAAACCCAGCACGAAGAATCCCAGCGTCGACACCGCACCCAGCAGCGCGAAGTAGCGCCACGCCGTGCCGGCGCCTGCCCCACCACGGACGCCCCGCAGGCAAACCACGAGCATGGCGCAGAACAGCAATGGCGTGGCCATCGCGGCCTGCACGAGGAGGAAACGGAACCCGTCTCCGTGGAAGCGCCATGGGTGACGGTCGAGCAACTGGAAGCGCAGGCCGGCGTCGGCATACTCGAGATTCCAGGCCAGCAGTGGCGCCCAAGCGATCACGCCCGCCGCCAGCGCAACCCACACCCGTGCATCGCGCAGTACCTTGCGTCCTTCCGGCAACCAGAGCAGCGCGAGCAGACCCACGCCTATCACGCCGACGAACCGGTAATGACTGAGCGCCCCCAGCATCAGGCCGAGCGCCAGCTCGGTCGCCGACATCGCATCGACCTGGCGCAGCAGGCGCGCGCCGGCATCCGCGCAAAGCACCGTTGCGAGCGCCATCGGCACATCCGGCAACGCGAGCAGCCCCAGCGTGGCGGAGAGCGGCATCAGCACCGTCAGGGTTGCCGCCTGCCAGCCGATGGCCGGCCCGAACCAGTGCGCCGCAGTGCGGGCCACCCACCAGGGGACCAAGGCTGCGATCAGCAGGAAGGCGGCGCGCACGGCGAGCACGTGGTGGCCTCCCAGTTCCGTACCCAGTCGCGTCAGCCATGCCGTCAACCCGGGCAGATCGGAATAGGCCGCCGCGAGGTGCCGCCCTTCCTGCCAGTAGAACGCCTCATCGACGAACAGCGGCAGGCGAGCGGCGATCGCGACCTTGACGACCGTCACGATTGCCCACACGGCAAGGAACCATCGGCGCGCGCGTTGTTCTTCGTCCATCTCGCTACACTGCCCTCAACCCACGATCGGAAACCGAGAGCGCGATGTCCGCCATCCCCAGCACCCGCCCTATGC
>NZ_JBGFFG010000633.1:0-1439 GCF_056175765.1 Pseudoxanthomonas sp. LjRoot204_2
GCGTGAGGGTGTAGAGGCCGTCCTGCGGCGCGAGCGCATCGCGCGTGTCGGGGCTGCGCAGCGACACGCCCGCAATGCCCCAGCGCAAGTCGCCGCTCGCATGCAGTGCCGCTTCGTTGACGGCGGCCAGGTGCCCGCGCTGGAACGCGCCGACGCCCAGGTGGACGATGCCGGCCTCGAGTGCGGCGCGGTCGTAGGCGGCGCGCGCCACCGCGGGCGGCAGCGCGGCCAGCATCTCGGCATTCAGCCTGGTCACGGCGCTCACCAGTTCCACAGCGTGCCGTCGTGCTGCAGGCGGTTCACCGGCAGGTAGGCGCGCTTGTAGGGGTACTTCGCGGCCARCGCCTCGTCGATTTCCACGCCGTGGCCGGGCACGTCGCCCGGGTAGAGCATGCCCTGGTCGAAGGTGTAGGCGTGCGGGAACACGGCGTCGGTCTCTTCGGTGTGGCGCATGTATTCCTGGATGCCGAAGTTCGGCACCCACAGGTCGAAGTGCAGCGCCGCCCCCATGCACACCGGCGACAGGTCGGTGGCGCCGTGGCAGCCGGTGCGCACCTGGTAGAGCGAGGCCAGGTCGGCGATGCGGCGCAGGTGCGTGATGCCGCCGGCGTGGACCACGGTGGCGCGCACGTAGTCGATCAGCTGGTTCTCGATGAGCTCCTTGCAGTCCCAGATGGAGTTGAAGATCTCGCCCACCGCCAGCGGCGTGGTGGTGTGCTGGCGGATCAGGCGGAAGGCGTCCTGGTTCTCGGCCGGCGTCGCGTCTTCCATCCAGAAAAGGTTGTAGGGCTCCAGCGCCTTGCCCAGGCGCCCGGCCTCGATCGGCGTCAGGCGGTGGTGCACGTCGTGCAGCAGGTGGTGCTCGAAGCCCAGCTTCTCGCGGATGCGCTCGAACAGCTTGGGCGTGTGGCGCAGGTACTTCTCGGTGGACCAGTCGTGCTCGGAGGGCAGGTCGGCATCGGCCGGTTCGTAGAACAGCGTGCCCTTGCCCACGCCGTAGACCTTCTCCAGCCCCGGCACGCCGCTTTGCGCGCGGATGGCCTTGTAGCCGGCGTCCGCATAGCGCAGCACCTCGTCCACCGTGTGCTCGATGTCGCTGCCGTTGGCATGGCCGTAGACCATCACGCCGGTGCGGCTCTTGCCGCCCAGCAGCTGGTACAGCGGCAGGCCGGCGGCCTTGGCCTTGATGTCCCACAAGGCGGTGTCCACGGCGGCGATGGCGGTCATGGTGACCGGGCCGCGGCGCCAGTAGGCGCCCTTGTAGAGGTACTGCCAGATGTCCTCGATCTGGTGCGCGTCGCGCCCGATCAGGCAGGGAATGACGTGCTCTGTGAGGTAGGCGGCCACGGAGAGTTCGCGCCCGTTGAGCGTGGCGTCGCCGATGCCGGTCAGGCCCTCGTCGGTTTCGATCTTGAGGGTGACGAAGTTGCGGCCGGGGC
>NZ_JBGFFG010000634.1:0-1434 GCF_056175765.1 Pseudoxanthomonas sp. LjRoot204_2
GCGTGGCACAGCGCGTGCTGCGCCATGCCGCCGGCGATGTCCTGATCGTTCCTCACAACCCCCAGGCGGCGACGAAGGCAGCGGCCCTCGAGCGGCTCGGCGGTGGACAGCGGATGACCCGGCGCGTGCGCGCGGGTGCGTCTTGCTCGAACGGGGGATGAATATCATCGGATGAAACCGCCTCACCGCCGAGAGCCCGCTTGCCTCCGCATCGGCATGAAGTCCTTGCCGCGCCGGTTCTGCGCGCGGAAAAATTCCGTTCTTGGACGAAAATGACGATGTACCGGATCGAACACCACCTGAGCGCCGACGAGCACGAGGATCTGTATGTCGACTGCCTCAAGCGGCTTCGCGGCGACATTCGACAGTGGCTGTAACTCGGCGGGTGACGCGCCCACGCAGGATGCGGACACCGCTCGGGCGGTGGGTTATTGGCAGGACTGGCCGCAGAGAGCAGATGATGAAAAGTAACGCCCATGACAACGCGATGGCCGAGCTGTACCGGGACGATTGTTCATTGCCATTAATGTCTGAGACACAGTTACGTATTAAGGCCTCCGCCTCTCCCCTTCGTCCTGCACCTTGAAGTCTGAGACACATCCAGCCACACACGAGCTCACCCCATCAACCTGAGCACTGAAGTCGGAGACAGACGCGGCTGCGGCATTTATGAACCCATTCTTGTCATAGCGCCCCATCGAGAAACAGCAGGAAGTCAGCTTGCTGTTGCGAGTTGCACGGGCACGTGATCGCGCTGCTTTTTGATGCGGTTGGCTTCGTCGACGAAGACAAGCTTGGGAAGATGGTCAGTCACCTTCTCCTCTGCCACCGTCCCGAAGGCGGCGATTGATGATCAAGTCACCAACGGATGCCCGTCTGGCCGCCGATCCGTTGACTGAAATGATCCCGCTGCCGCGCTGGCCGCGGATCGCATACGTGACGAAACGCTCGCCATTATTGATGTTCCAGACATGCACCTGTTCGTTTTCCACCATGTTGGCCGCGTCAAGAAGATCCTCATCGATTGCGCATGCCGGCCTTCCTCACGGGGCCGAGGTGCGCGGCGGACCGTCCGACGCGCGAAGTATCAACTCCGGGTTCCATAGTTCCTGAAGCTCTTCGGCAGGCGTCCCGTTCAGGCGCKCAAGGAGCATCTCCACCATCCGTTTTCCGGCGCGGTGGGTTTCTGCGCTGAACGTCGTCAGCGCAGGGGACAGCAGGCGACCGATCGGATGGTCGTCTCCCCCGATCACCCCGATGTCTTTCCCCGGAACCCTGCCAGTCTCTGAAATAGCGCGCATGACGCCCATGGCCACGATGTCATGTCCGCACACGATGGCGGTGGGCGGATCGGGCAGTTCGAAGAGACGACGGGCCGCATCGACTCCGCCCTCTTCGGAAGGCGCGGCTTCAAGGCAAAGCGCCGGATCGATG
>NZ_JBGFFG010000635.1:0-1433 GCF_056175765.1 Pseudoxanthomonas sp. LjRoot204_2
GCTATGGGCGATTCTGGACCATCCAGAGGACGCACAGGCCATCGCAGCCCTGGGGTTCCAGGTCGTTGCGTTCCGTGAGCGCGACAGCTCTGGCGAGGCCCATGACACCTACGGTGTCATCGATCGGTCCGTCATCGAGGTTGTGGATCATGAGCTGGAGCCTGAAAGGCCCAGGCCGTAAGGCCATTGCGGCACTTACGCGGCTCACAATGAAAGCGCCGCGGCAAGCGGTGACTTTCGTCACAAGGTGGCAGATAACTTTCGTTAGAGTATGCGGTATTATCCGGACATAGCCCCTGCCCGGATGGTCCCATGCCTGAGTTCGCTTCCTTCGTTCCCACCGCCGAGCAGTACGCCCGGCTCCAGGTCGCCTTGCGACAGGTCTTGCCGTACGCGGAGTCCCGCTTTGAGGACCTGTGCATCTCGGCCGAAGAGGGTCCGGAAGATCCCGACAGCCCGGGCGTGGCGGACATCGTCCAGTACATCGAGAGCGCAAAGGAGCTGACGTCGGCCTATGCGCCGGCGGCCTGGCGTCCTGAGACTGGCGACTGGGTCTACTACGACAGCCGCGAGAACAGCAAGGACAACGGCCTGGCGCGCGTGATGTCCTACAACCCGACCACCGAGATCACCACGATCGAGTGGGAAGGCATGGGTCAGGTGCAGGCCCACATGGAAGAGATCTCCTTTCTCTCGCGCCCCGGCCCGTCCGAGCGAGGCGACGTCATCAACATCGCCCTGGGCAATCCGGGCGATAGCGCCAACGAGACCGACTACGTGCTCGAAGTGCCCGAGGGCAGCAAGCGCGGCAACGTCTGGCTGAAGGCCGGCGGCGTTGCGCTGTGCATCAGCAAGCGCGATGACGACCTGGTCGTCAAGGCGTTCCCCAACGGCGACGAGATGAGCGAGCCGTGGCAGGAGATGCATATCGACGACGCGTTCGCGCCCGACGCCCCGTCCATGAAGCCCTGACATTCGTCCCCATTCGTAGGAATCGCCCTGTGAGCAACAACCCCTATTCCTGGACCGCCGAAGACAACGCCGCTGCTGCGGCCGAAGGCTGGAACCTTTTCACCATCGATCACGCCTCCGGTGAACAGCTGGACATCCAACGCGAGGACGAGAAAGAGATCTTCGCCAGCGACGGCGAAGCCCTGATGCACATCTTCAAGCACGCGATGGACGGTAGCGTGCTGCACCAGAAGGCACTGCAGCTGAGCCTGCAGACTTCGCCGGCGTTTATCCCGCCGCGCATCGGCGTGAACATCACCGGCGGCGTCGTGCAGAACGTCTGGGCCGACACGCCAGCGCAGCTTGTGGCAGTCGACTACGACGTGGACGACGCCGATCCGGATCAGATCAGCGAGATTCCGCAAGGGGACGGGTCTGTTGAGGATGCGCTGGTGGCCATCCATGAAGCGCAGGTCCTGCCC
>NZ_JBGFFG010000636.1:0-1431 GCF_056175765.1 Pseudoxanthomonas sp. LjRoot204_2
GGCGGTACTGGTGGTGGGGACGACGGGCGTCGCCGTTGACGACGGCGACGACGGCGACGGCGACGGCGTGGTGCTGCATGCCGCGAGGGCGAGGGCGGAAGCGGCGGCCAGCAGGACGATGCGCATGAGAGGGCTCCAGTACGGGTCGTGGCCGGGTACCGTAACCACCGCTACCTTCACGATCAATGAAAGTCGCTGCGTTCCCTCATCCGCGCTTGCGACCGGGCCCCAGCTTCCGCGTCACGGTGTTGCGTCCCACGCCCAGCTTGGCCGCGGCTTCGGCGCGGCGTCCATGCGTCAGCTCCAGGGCGACCTCGAGCAGCGTGCGGTCCAGGCGCTCGCGGGCTTCCGCATGCAGCGCCTCGGCGCCTTCCAGCAGGCGGCGGCGCGCCCATTCGCCCAGCGCGTGGTCCCACTCGCCGCGTCCACCGGCGACCGGTGCATGCAGCAGTGCGCCCTGCAGGTCGGTGGTGTTGATGACGTCGGCCGGTGCCAGTGCGGCCAGCCGCCAGCAGACGTTTTCCAGTTCGCGCACGTTGCCGGGCCAATCGTGGGCCTGCAGCAGATCCAGCGCTGGATTGCTGAAGCGCTTGGGGGCGATGTCGAGCTTGCGCGTGGCCATGGCCAGGAAGTTCTCGGCCAGTTGCGGCACGTCCGCGCGACGCTCGCGCAGGGGCGGCAGTTGCAGGCGCACGACGTTCAGGCGGTGCAGCAGGTCGGCGCGGAAGCGACCCTCGGCGACCAGCCCATCGAGGTCCTGGTGGGTGGCGGCGATCACGCGCACGTCCACGCGGATCAGTTCGCGTCCGCCGACGCGGAAGAACTCGCCTTCCGCCAGCACGCGCAACAGGCGCGTCTGCAACGGCAGCGGCATGTCGCCGATCTCGTCGAGGAACAGCGTGCCGCCATCCGCCTGTTCGAAACGGCCGATGTGCCGCTTCTGCGCGCCGGTGAACGCACCGGCCTCGTGGCCGAATAGTTCGCTTTCCAGCAGTTCCGACGGGATGGCGGCGGTGTTCAGCGCGACGAAGGGTTTGCGCGAACGCGGCGACTCATGGTGCAGCGCATGCGCCACCAGCTCCTTGCCGGTGCCGGTTTCGCCGGTGATCAGCACCGACAGCGGCGCCTGCGCCAGCCGGCCGATCGCACGGAACAGCGCGCGCATGGTCGGCGTATCGCCGATCAGCTGGGGCGTGGCCGCCGCCGTCGCGTCGGCGTCCTGGGCAGCGTCGGCGCTCTCCTCCGCATCGGGCAGCGTGCGCGCGGCCAGCGCGACCGCATCGTCCAGATCGAACGGCTTGGACAGGAATTCGTGCGCGCCACCGCGGAATGCGCCCGCCGTGCTCGCCACGTCGGTGTACGCCGACATCACGATCACCGGCAGCTGCGGATGCGTGGCTTTCAGCTTGTCCAGCAGTACCAGGCCATCGT
>NZ_JBGFFG010000637.1:0-1430 GCF_056175765.1 Pseudoxanthomonas sp. LjRoot204_2
CAGCAGGTGATCGAGGGTGATGCCGACCGGTTCCGGCTGCCAGTCGCGCATCGCCTCGTGCGCGGCGGCCACCATGTCGTTGCGCGGCCCATCGCTCTCGCCGAGGAAATGCAGCGTCAGATGGAAGCGTTCCGGCCGCACCCAGCGCGCCAGCGGAAACGCGGCCCCGAGGTCCTCGACGCGGTGCCGCAGCGCCTCGCGCTCACCGGCCGACGGAAGCAGCGCGAAGAACAGGCGATGCAGCCGCCCCGGCTGCGGGCCGCCGAACAGATCGCCTTGCTGGGAGGACGCGGGTGTGGCGGGCATGATGCGAACGGCATCGGACGACGACGATGGCCTGCATCATCGGTGCGCACGCAGCATGATGCAAGCCGGGCATACGCGTAGCTTGCGCATGCGCAAGACTGCTTTCCTGCGTCAACGGGATAAACACCTGCCGGACGCCGCCACTCGGACGGCGTCCCGATGCGATATCACCAGATCCGCACGCGATCCTGCGGAGCGATGTACAAGGGGTCGCCCTGCTTGATGCCGAACGCGTCGTACCAGGCGTCGATGTTGCGCAACGGTGCGAATGCGCGGATGTGGCCGGGGGAATGGGTACCGTTGACGAGTTGCTGGCGCAGCGCATCGTCGCGCCAAAGGGTGCGCCAGACCTGGCCCCAGCCCATGAAGAAGCGCTGGTCGCCGATGAAGCCATCGATCACCGGCGCCGGCTTGCCGGCCAGCGAGCGGTGGTACGCCTCCAGCGCGATCGTCAGGCCGCCCAGGTCGCCGATGTTCTCGCCCATCGCCACGCGGCCGTTGATGTGCATGCCGGGCAGCTGCGGGAACGCGTAGGCCTCGTACYGCGCGCCGAGCTTGGCCGCCTGCACTTCGAACTTGGCTGCGTCCTCGGCGGTCCACCAGTCGCGCAGCACGCCCGCGCCATCGGATTTCCTGCCCTGGTCGTCGAAACCATGGATGATCTCGTGGCCGATGACGCCGCCGATGCCGCCATAGTTCACCGCCGGATCGGCGTCGGGGTCGAAGAACGGCGGCTGCAGGATGGCGGCCGGGAACACGATCTCGTTCTTCACCGAGTTGTAGTACGCGTTCACCGTCTGCGGCGTCATGCCCCACTCGCCCTTGTCGACCGGCTGGCCGATGCGTGCGCGGCGGTACTCCCACTCGAATCGGCCGGCGCGCTGCGCGTTGCCGAACAGGTCGCCGTTCTTCACGACCAGCGCGCTGTAATCGCGGTACGTCTCAGGGTGGCCGATCTTCAGGCCGAAACCGGCGAGCTTGGCGTGCGCCTCCTTCTTGGTCGCCGGGCTCATCCACGCCAGCGCATCCAGGCGCGCGCCCATGGCCGCCTTCACGTTGGCGACCAGCGCGTCCATCTTGGCCTTGGCGTCCGGCGGGAAGTACAGCGCCACGTAGTCGCGACC
>NZ_JBGFFG010000638.1:0-1423 GCF_056175765.1 Pseudoxanthomonas sp. LjRoot204_2
GAGTGCACGCGGCTTCGATGGTGTGAACTGCCGACCCGACCAGGTGCTGGCGCGGATCACCCGCGACATCCATCCGGGCGCCATCGTGCTGCTGCACGAAGGCGCGGCGCACGGCCACAACGTGGCCATCCTGGCGCAGCTGCTGGCATGGTTGGATGCGCAGGGCTATCGCACCGTGTTGCCGGAACCGAATCCGGTACCCATGACGGACATCGCGGCCGCGTAGCGTGCGCGGTGCGCACGACCCGCGATGACGGGTTCACGCGCGGCGGTCATGGCACGGTGAAAGTCTATGCGTTAGCGGTGGATCCCCGCGCCCTGCGCATGGCGCACGCTACGTGGGCGATCGCGCAGCCTGCGGTCCCTAAACCCTTCTCCCTCCGGGAGAAGGTGGCGCGCAGCGCCGGATGAGGGTCTGCGTGCCGCCGACCCATCACCACTCCGCCAACCCTCACCCCAACCCCTCTCTCCCGCAGGGACTTCCTACGGTCGCCGGTGGGAGAGGGGGCTCAAGCGCGACGCGAATGTAGCGTGCGCCGCGCGCACGAAGCAGGGATCTTTCAGAGCTGCGCGTGGAGCAATCACCACGCGTCGTGAGCATGGCGCACGCTACACGAGCGAATGATGTGCGATCGGAAACGCGAGCCGCGTCCATTCGGTGTACATCGCGGCGGACGGGTGCAGGCCGTCATCGGCGAGCATCGCCGGCTCCGCGCCGCGTGCACGGCTGACGGGGGTGATGTCGACGAAGGCGACGCCGCGCGGCGCGCAGACCTCGCGCGCGGCGAGGTTGTAGGCATCCAGTTCGCGCGCGATCTGCGCGACATCTCGGCCGGATTGCGTGGCGAACGGGGTGACGCCCCAGTCGGGGATGGACAGTACCAGCACCCGTTCCGGACGATTGCGGGCGAAGCCGATCGCGCGCCACAGTAGGGCGGCGAATTGGGTGCGGTATTCCTCCACGCCGCGGCCCCGGTACTGGTTGTTCACTCCGATCAGCAGGCTGACGAAGTCGTGTTCGCCGAGCGGCTCGGCGGCGGTGATCGCGGCATCGAGCTCGTCGGTGGTCCAGCCCGTGGTGGCGATGATGCGCGGGTCGCCGATCAGCACGCCTTCCTGCCGCAGCAGGCGCGCCAGCTGCATCGGCCAGCGGCCTGCCTCATCCACGGCTTCGCCGATCGTGTAGGAATCGCCGAGCGCGAGGTAACGCAGCTCGGTGGTGAGGGCGGTGGTATGGGAGCCGGAGGTCGTCGTCATGGGCGCATGATGCGCCATCCGGTCCGCGACGTGTCGTCCGATTTCATCTCTTCCCCGAACAGCGCCCGCCGCCAGCGCACGAGGCCATCGGCATCAACGCATTCGAGTTCTTCGGCGGTTGGCTCGCCAGGGGCGCTCAGCGCCGGACACCGTTAGTGCTCACACC
>NZ_JBGFFG010000639.1:0-1422 GCF_056175765.1 Pseudoxanthomonas sp. LjRoot204_2
GTCAGCTTCTACGTGGATCGCCTGGCCGAGGGCATCGCGACCATCACCGCATCGGTCGCGCCGCATCCGGTGATCGTGCGCCTGTCGGACTTCAAGTCCAACGAGTACGCCAATCTGATCGGCGGCAGCCGCTACGAGCCGCATGAAGAAAACCCGATGATCGGCTTCCGCGGCGCCAGCCGTTACGTCGATCCGTCGTTCGAACCGGCGTTCGCGCTGGAATGCCAGGCCGTGCGCCGCGTGCGCGACGACATGGGCCTGGACAACCTGTGGGTCATGATTCCGTTCGTGCGCACGTTGGAGGAAGGCCGCAAGGTCATCGACGTGCTCGCGAAGCACGGTCTGCGCCAGGGCGAGAACGGACTCAAGATCATCATGATGTGCGAGGTGCCGTCGAACGCGCTGCTCGCCGAGGAATTCCTCGACATCTTCGACGGCTTCTCGATCGGGTCGAACGACCTGACCCAGCTGACACTCGGACTGGATCGCGATTCCAGCATCGTCGCCAACCTGTTCGACGAGCGGAATCCGGCGGTCAAGAAGATGCTCTCGATGGCGATCAAGGCCGCACGCAGCAAGGGCAAGTACGTCGGCATCTGCGGCCAGGGCCCCAGCGACCATCCCGATCTCGCCGAGTGGCTGATGGCTGAAGGCATCGAATCGGTATCGCTGAATCCCGACACAGTCGTCGACACCTGGCTGCGCCTGGCGAAGACCAAGGCGGGCTGACCGCCCGCGCGACCGTCTTCACGCGAACGCGGTTACCATCGTCCGGTAGACACAGCACGCCCCTGATGGGGCGTGCTGCATTTCAGGAGTCCTGCATGTCCGCATCCCCCGCCTCGTCCCCGGCCCTCCCCGCCATTCCCACCCAACCCGACGTCCTGCTCAAGGAGCTGCGCGGCATCGACTGGCTCCAGCTCCTGGAGACCTGGGGCCTGAAGCTGCTGGCCGCGGCCGTCATCTTCCTGATCGGCATGTGGCTGGCCAAACGCCTGAGCGCGGGCCTCGAGCGCGTGCTGGGCCGCACGCATGCGGACGCGACGCTGGGAGGCTTCCTGCGCCGCGCAAGCTACGCGGCCATGATGGTGCTGGTCATCATCACCGCGCTCACCTCGCTGGGCGTCAACCCGACCTCGATGCTCGCGGTGCTCGGTGCCGCCGGCCTGGCGGTGGGCTTGGCATTGAAGGATTCGCTGTCGAACATCGCCTCCGGCGTGATGCTGATCGTGCTGCGCCCTTTCCGCGATGGCGACTTCGTGCAAGCCGGCGGGTTGGAAGGCATCGTCGAGGAGGTGCGCATCTTCCAGACCCGCATGCGCACGCTCGACAACCGCCTGATCGTGCTTCCGAACAGCCTGATCACCACCGCGCCGATCATCAACTTCACCGCCAAGCCACATCGCCGCATCGACATCCCGG
>NZ_JBGFFG010000640.1:0-1409 GCF_056175765.1 Pseudoxanthomonas sp. LjRoot204_2
CGCCTGCGTCGAGGCCGGAGCCGACGGCATCTTCGCCGAGGCCGCCTACGACCTGCCCACCTACCAGCGTTTCGTCGATGCGGTGAAAGTGCCGGTGCTGGCCAACATCACCGAGTTCGGCAAGACGCCGCTGTTCACCCGCGACGAACTGGCCTCGGTCGGCGTAGCGATCCAGCTGTATCCGCTGTCGGCGTTCCGCGCGATGAACAAGGCCGCGGAGAACGTGTACGAAGCGATCCGCCGCGACGGCCACCAGAAGAACGTGGTCGACAGCATGCAGACGCGCGAGGAGCTGTACGACCGCATCGGTTACCACGCCTTCGAGCAGAAGCTCGATACCCTGTTTTCCGCAAAGAAGTAAGGATATTCCTTCTCCCTTCGGGAGAAGGTGCCCTAAGGGCGGATGAGGGTACGGCGAAGCCAGCGATGTTCGAGCTGCACGGATTTCGCCGAACCCTCACCCCAACCCCTCTCCCATCGGGAGAGGGGCTCCAAAACAAGATGAGGAATTGAACATGTCAGAGAGCGTCCCCTTCAAGCCGAAGAAATCCGTCGCCCTGTCCGGCACCGCCGCCGGCAACACCGCGCTGTGCACGGTCGGCCGCAGCGGCAACGACCTGCATTACCGCGGCTACGACATCCTCGACCTGGCCACGATCTGCGAGTTCGAGGAAGTCGCCTACCTGCTGGTGCACGGCAAGCTGCCCAACCGCGCCGAGCTGGTCGCCTACAAGGCGAAGCTGAAGTCGCTGCGCGGCATCCCGGCCGCGGTGAAGGCCGCGCTGGAAGAGCTGCCGCCGTCCGCGCACCCGATGGACGTGATGCGCACTGGCGTGTCGATCCTCGGCTGCGTATCGCCGGAGAAGGACGACCATAACCATCCGGGCGCGCGCGACATCGCCGACAAGCTGATGGCCTCGCTGGGCTCCATGCTGCTGTACTGGTACCACTGGAGCCACAACGGCCGCGCGATCGACGTGGAGACCGACGACGACTCCATCGGCGGCCACTTCCTGCACCTGCTGCACGGCGAGAAGCCGCGCGAGTCGTGGGTGCGGGCGATGCACACCTCGCTGATCCTGTACGCCGAGCACGAGTTCAATGCCTCCACCTTCACCTGCCGCGTCATCGCCGGCACCGGCAGCGACATGCATTCCTGCATCGCGGGTGGCATCGGTGCGCTGCGCGGCCCGAAGCATGGCGGAGCGAACGAAGTGGCCTTCGAAGTGCAGAAACGCTACGAATCGCCCGACGAAGCGGAAGCCGACATCAAGGCGCGCGTCGAGCGCAAGGAAGTCGTGATCGGCTTCGGCCATCCGGTGTACACCACCGGCGATCCGCGCAACGACGTCATCAAGCAGGTGGCGAAGGATCTGTCCGCCGAGCAGTCGAGCATGAAGATGTACGAC
>NZ_JBGFFG010000641.1:0-1409 GCF_056175765.1 Pseudoxanthomonas sp. LjRoot204_2
ATCTGGGTCTCGGTGTCGCCGGGCTCTACCGCCACCAACGCCAGCAAGCCCCCTTCGATCGCGCCGACGACCGCGTCGTCGACGGTCACGGTCGCCTGCGTCACGCGCTGGATCAGGGAAAGCATGGGCGTAAGTCCGGGGTCGAAGCAGCGGGCAGGATAGCGGGACATGCGCGGCCAGCAGAAGCCGGGTCGCGCGGGTTGGCTACACTCGGCGGATGAAACCGGACACCTACGCCGCCCTTGGCTACCACGCCGCCGCCCTGGTCGGGCGCCTCCCCTGGCCGTGGCTGCGCGCGCTGGGGGATGCGATGGCGTGGGTCTGGCGGAAGGCGGACGCGCGCGAAAGTCGCGTCGCGCGCCGCAACCTGGAGATCGCTTATCCCGACCTGCTGCCCAGCCAGCGCGAGGACCTGCACCAGGCGATCCTACGGACCACCGCGCGCCAGGCGCTGGAAACGCTCCGCTTCTGGACCCGGACGCCCGCCGACAACCTCGCCCGCCTGCGCGAACGCCACGGAGAGGCGCTGTACGACGCAGCACTGGCCAGCGGCAAGGGAGTGATCGTGGCGGCGCCGCACTTCGGCAACTGGGAGTTGCTCAACCAGTGGCTGGCCTCGCGCGGCCCGCTCGCCATCGTGTACCGCCCCCCGGCGTCGCCAGTGGGCGACGCCTTCCTGCTGCGCGTTCGCGGCGCGGACAACATCCGCCAGGTGCGTGCCGAGGGCCCGGCGGTGCGGCAGTTGTGGAAGGTCCTGAAAGAAGGCGGCGCCGTCGGCATCCTGCCCGACCAGCAACCGAAAGCCGGCGATGGCGAGTTCGCCCCTTTCTTCGGCACCCCCGCGCTGACGATGACGCTGGTATCGCGGCTCGCCGAGCGCACCGGCGCGACCGTGCTGTTCGCCTGGTGCGAACGGATCGGCCCCGGGCCGGACTTCTCACTGCATGTGGAGCCGGCACCGCCGGCGATCGCCGACGCGGATCCGGTCGCCGCCGTCACCGCACTCAACGAAACCGTCGAGCGAATCGCCCGGCGCGATCCCGCGCAGTACCAGTGGACTTACAAACGCTATACGCTGCGGCCACCGGGCAGCGGCGAGGACAATCCTTACCGCTGAGCCGGACCCGGGGATGGCATGACGCGCGATGCACCGCATCCCCTCGCCTACGTTCGCGCGAAGAGGATGCGCCTGCTGCATGAGCCACCCCATGGACACGCCCGCGATCGACGCTGCGCCATCCCCCGACTGGCAGGCCCTGCCCACCCGCGGCGCGTGGCTCGCCGCCCTTGGCGGCGCGGCGCTGCTGTTCCCGTTCGGCTTCCCGGCGTTCTTCCTGTCGCGCGCCACCGACATGGTGTCGCCGTGGCTGGCGGTCCCCGTGGCCGCGCTGGCCGGCGCGGGGTTGGGC
>NZ_JBGFFG010000642.1:0-1409 GCF_056175765.1 Pseudoxanthomonas sp. LjRoot204_2
TCCTGAACCGGTATCCCAAGGTGCGCATCGTCGAGATCGCGACCGACCGCTACGTGGACATGGTGGGCGAAGGCTTCGATCTGGCGATACGCGGGCACACGGGATCGCTCCAGAACTCCACGCTGGTGCAGCGCGCGCTGGCCGATGTTCCCTGGTACCTGTTCGCAAGCCCGGGGTACCTCGCGCAAAGCGGTGTGCCCGAGAGCCCCGCGGACCTTGGCCAGCACGCGAGCGTTGCGATGGTGCGCAATGGTCCGTTGCAGTGGCAGCTGAAAGGGCCGCACGGCGAAGAGCTCGCCATGCCCATCGACCCGCGCTTCCAGAGCAACAACATGGTCGCGCTGAAGGAGGCGGCCTGCGCCAGCCTGGGCATCGCTGCGCTTCCGGGCTACATCTGCAGGTCGGAGCTCCGGGACGGGACCCTGCAGCAACTGCTGCCCGACTGGTCGGCGGCCGATGCGCGCATCTCGGCGCTGATTCCGTTTCGCACCGGCCTGCTGCCCGCGGTGCGTTCGCTGGTCGATTTTCTCGCTGTGGAAATGCCGGTGGTCACGGCATTCGACCATCCCCGCAGCTTCGAGTGAAGCGTGCGCCGGGCGCAGCGGCGTCGTCCACGGACATGGACGCTGTGTCTGGCAAAGAGCGGCTTGTGAGCGGCGGGTGGAGGACCTATCTTGTCGGCCCTGACTTCCACAAGGCCGATCGAGATGAATCACTTGAATTGCTTGCCGCAAGACGGCATTTTCTGGGGCCAGCACATCCTGCAAGGCGCCGTGGCACGGCTCGGCGACCACGGCATCCATCGGCCGATGACGTTCACCGTCGAGCCGCTGACAAAGCTCTACCAGGATTGCGTGCGGCCCAACCTGAAGCAGTCGGTGGGCAGCTTCATGGAATTGCCGGCGCATGTGCCCGACGTGGCGGTGCAAGGCGGCCTCGACGCCTGCCTTCACGCCGAGGCCGAGTCGATCGTGGCGCTGGGGGGCGGATCGGTGCTCGACGCGGCCAAGGCGGTATCGCACCTGCACCATGAGAAGACCGGGCGCTACCTGCCCATCGCGGCCTTGCCGACAACGCTGTCGGGCTCCGAGTTCTCCCACTACTTCGGCATCACCGAGACGGACGGTCCGGAGAAATTCAAGCGCAGCTACGCGGTGCGCGAGACGGTGCCCAAGGTGGTCGTGATCGACCCCGTGCTCGTGTTCGACACGCCGCGCGCGCTGCTGCTGTCCTCCGCCATCAAGGGCATGGACCATGCGGTGGAGGGCATGCGCAAGGTGACGAAGGAGCACCCGCACGCGATCATGGCGGCCAGCGGCCTGGAGCGATTCTTGAAGGTGCTGCAGAAGTGGCCGCCCGCCATGGCGACGCGCGAGGCGCTGGACAAGGCGCTGGTGACATCCGACGAC
>NZ_JBGFFG010000643.1:0-1407 GCF_056175765.1 Pseudoxanthomonas sp. LjRoot204_2
GTCCATGCCCTTGGTGCGATATCTGTTCCTGAGTAACGGCGGTGTCCGACGGTTCTTGATGACCGTTCGGCGGAAAAGTAAGCGTGCTTACCTGCGTGTCGGCGTCGTGCCCGCGCAGACCGTGACGGGCGGCGCGGGCGCTGTGGAATGCACGGTCAGAAATGCATCTGTGCGCGCAGCTCGAACACGGACGGGTCGGCGGCGAACGCGCCACGCGTCGCATCGCTCTTCACGTAGTTGGCCTGGAACTTGAAGTACGGCGTCAGGTACCAGTTGGCGCCCAGCGTCCAGTCGTGCTGGCGGCCACCGGCGATGCCGTCGCTGTCCAGGTCGATGCGGCTGTAGCGCGCCAGCAGTTCCACCGCGCCATGGGCGGCTTTCGGTTTGGGGTTGGCGACGTTGCCGCCGCTGTAGCCGCGCGACTCGCCGGTCACCATCCAACTGGCGAACACGTAGCCGCCGTCTGCCGAGTACGAGGGCAGGCCGAGGTCACGGGTGGTCTTCTGCCGCAAATACTCGCCCTGCAATGACCATGGGCCATGGATCCACAGTGCCTCCAGGCCGGCGCGGTCGATGCGGTCCACGCGCGTCAGCGTGCCCGAGTCCACCAGGCGCACGGACGTGAGCGCGGCTTCCGGACGCGCACGCCAGCGGACGCTGGGATGCACGGTGATGCCGAGGCCGTTGACCTCGTTGTCGGGACGCTCCTGCGACCCCGCGATGCCCAGGTGGAGCACGTCGCCGGCCGCCTTGCGCGGTGTCCAGGCCATGCGGACGGCCGTGGTGTCGCCCTTGTTGTTGCCCAGCAGGTCGGATTCGAAGAAGTAACCGGCGTTGACGAGGTAACGCTCGCGCTCGAACGCCCAGTCGATGCCGCTGCGACGGTTCTCGTAGAACGCCTGGGTCGGCAGGGCGGCTTCCAGGAAACTCACCGAACGGGTGGCGGTGTTGCCTTCGAAACCGAGCGGCACCTTCATCTGGCCGATGCGCAGCTTGCCCACGTCGTGGCCGAACAGCGCCTTGGTTTCCACGCGCAGGGCGACGTCGTTCCAGCTCTTGGCGTGGAAATCGTAGGTGACGCCCAGGTCGTACACGCCCTTCCTGCGCAGGGTCAGGCCGAGTTCCTGGCGACGCCAGGCATCGTCGTCCTCGAGTGCGGCGCCGTTGTAACCGTCACCGGAGAAGCGGTTGAGGTCGTACTGCAGGTTGCCGCCGAGGCTGAGTTCGGTGCCGTTGGYGAACGTGATCTTCGGCGGCCAGGCGGTGGCCGTGGTCTTGCCGTCGTCGGCGCGGGCGCCGGCATGGACGGCCAGCAGCGAAAGGGCGAGGGTGGAAAGCAGGTACTTCATGCGTATACCGTCAGAGTAAGGGCGTGCGTCGGCGAGCACCGTCCGGGTGGGACGGTGC
>NZ_JBGFFG010000644.1:0-1399 GCF_056175765.1 Pseudoxanthomonas sp. LjRoot204_2
CTACAGCCAGGCGCGGCTGTTCTTCCGCAGTCAGACCGCGCCGGAGCAGGCGCACATGGCGGGCGCGCTGGTGTTCGAACTTTCGAAAGTGGAAACCCCGCACGTGCGCGAGGCCATCGTCGGGCACCTGCGCCATGTCGATGCGGACCTGGCCAAGCGCGTCGCCGACGGCCTGGGCCTGGACGCGCTGCCGCCCGCACCGCCGACCCCCGTGAAGCCACAGGACATGCCACCGTCGCCCGCGCTGCAGATCATCGGCAAGATGAAGCCGACCCTGCAGGGCCGCTGCGTGGGGATCCTGGTGGACGATGGCTCGGATGCGGCGACGATCGCCGCACTGCGCAAGGCGGCGGAAGCCGATGGCGCACAGGTCAAGATCGTCGCGCCGAAGATCGGCGGTGCGACACTCGGCAACGGCAAGCGACTGCCGGCGGACGGGCAACTCGCCGGCACGCCGTCGATGGTGTTCGATGCCGTGGCCGTCGTGCTGTCGGACGCCGCAGGCAAGGCCATGGCGGCCGAGGCCGCCGCGGTCGATTGGGTCCGTGATGCGTTCGGCCACCTGAAGGCGATCGCGCACGACGACGGCGCGTCGGCCGTTATCCAGGCAGCCGGCATCGGCAAGGACGCCGGCGTGGTGAAGGCGTCGGACACGGCCGCCTTCGTCAAGGCCGCACGCACCCGCCAGTTCGCGCGCGAACCCAAGGTGCGTACCCTGCCCTGACCTTCCCAGCCCTCCGCCAGGTCATCACCCATGCCCGAGACCATCTACGACGCCCTGCACGAAAGCCATGAAACCCAGCGCTCGCTGTGCCGCCGCCTGCTGCGCTCCAAGCCGGGCACGCGCGAACGGCTGGACCTGTTCACCGCGCTGCGCATCGAGCTGGCCGCGCACGCGGCGGCGGAGGAGCGCTTCCTCTACGTGCCGATCCTCATGGACGACCGCGGCCTGGACTCCTCGCGGCACGCGCTGCACGAACACCACGAGATCGACGAACTGGTCGAGGACCTCCAGTCCCTGGACCCGCGCCACGCGGCCTGGTTGAAGAAGGCGCGCGAGCTGTCGGAGAAGGTGCATCACCACCTGCGCGAAGAGGAGAAGAAGTTCTTCCAGGTCTCCGGCAAGATCCTGACGGCAACGAAGAAGACGCAGCTGGCACGCCAGTACCGTCGCGACCATGCGCGCATGCACAAGGAGCTGGAAGCGGAGTAACCCGGCCCGCGACGGCGACCGCACCACGCGGTAGGCTGCGGGCATGGACTCGCTGATCGCCGCCGCCGGCCGCGCCCTGACCGCCGGCGATGTGCTGGGCGCGCTCAAGCACGTGGGCTGGCGCGACGATCCGGCGGCACTGGCGTTGCGCGGCGTCGCCATGGCGCAGCTGGGCGACTATGCGCG
>NZ_JBGFFG010000645.1:0-1396 GCF_056175765.1 Pseudoxanthomonas sp. LjRoot204_2
CCACGCACCTGGTCAGCGACCAGGCGGGCTTTCTGGGGGGAGATGCGCGCGGTGCGCAGGATGGCTTTCGCTTCCATGTTCATCTCTCCTTACTTCTTGCCGCCGGCTTTCTTGTCGCCACCGTGACCCTTGAAGGTACGGGTGACGGCAAACTCGCCGAGCTTGTGGCCGACCATGTTCTCGTTGACCAGCACGGGAACGTGGTTCTTGCCATTGTGGATGGCGATCGTGAAGCCCACCATTTCCGGCAGGATCATCGAACGGCGCGACCAGGTCTTGATCGGCTTCTTGCTGCCGCCCGCGGCCTCCACCTTCTTGACGAGGTGGTGATCGACGAACGGGCCCTTCTTGAGTGAACGTGCCATGGTCGATTAGCCCCTACGATCGCGGACGATGAATTGCTGCGTGCGCTTGTTCTTGCGCGTCTTGTAACCCTTGGTCGGGACACCCCACGGGGTGACCGGATGCGGGTTGCCCTGGCCGGCCTTGGCCTCACCACCACCGTGCGGGTGGTCGACGGGGTTCATGGCCGCACCGCGGACGGTCGGCTTGACACCGCGCCAGCGCTTRGCACCGGCCTTGCCGAGCTTCTCCAGGCTGTGCTCGTCGTTGCCGACTTCGCCCACCGTGGCGCGGCACTCGACCTGCACCTTGCGCATTTCGCCGGAGCGGAGGCGCAGCGTGGCGAACCCCTGCTCGCGAGCGACCAGCTGCACGGCGGCGCCGGCGGCGCGGGCGATCTGCGCGCCCTTGCCCGGCTTCAGCTCGATGCCGTGGATCGTCGTACCGACCGGGATGTTGCGCAGCGGCAGCGTGTTGCCGGCCTTGATCGGCGCATCGCTGCCGGCGATGACCTGATCACCGGCCTTCAGGCCCTTCGGGGCGATGATGTAGCGACGCTCGCCATCGACGTAGCACAGCAGCGCGATGTGCGCGGTGCGGTTCGGATCGTATTCGATCCGCTCCACGCGCGCGGGGATGCCTTCCTTGTCGCGCTTGAAGTCGATGAGACGATAGTGCTGCTTGTGGCCACCACCGATRTGACGGGTSGTGATGCGRCCSTGGTKGTTGCGACCGCCGGACTTGCTCTGCTTCTCGAGCAGCGCAGCATGCGGAGCACCCTTGTGCAGGTCGGGCGTCACCACGCGGACCGCCGAACGGCGACCGGGAGAGGTGGGTTTGAATTTCATCAATGGCATGTGGATCTACCTCAGGCCTTGGCCGACACGTCGATGGCCTGGCCGTCGGCCAGACGCACGTACGCCTTGCGCCAGTCGCCGCGGCGGCCGGCGCGGTTACGGAAGGACTTGTTCTTGCCCTTGACGTTGACCACGTTGACCGTCTCGACCTTGACGTCGAACAGCTGCTCGACCGCGGCCTTCACATCGGCCTTGGT
>NZ_JBGFFG010000646.1:0-1382 GCF_056175765.1 Pseudoxanthomonas sp. LjRoot204_2
CGGCACGCCGGGCCACGTCAACTCGATGGCCGATTCGGTCAAGCACTTCCTGCAGCGCTTTCCCATCGAGACGATGGAAGACGGCGACGTGTTCGTCACCAACGATCCATGGAARGGCACGGGCCACCTGTTCGACATGACGATGGTCACGCCTGTCTTCCATGGCGAAGGAGATGCACGGCGCGCGGTGGCGCTGTTTGCCTCCACGCTGCACGTGGTCGACATCGGCGGCATCGGTTCCAGCCCCGACGGCCTGGAGATCTACCACGAAGGCCTGTTCCTGCCGATCCTGCGCTTCGTGCGCAAAGGCACCGTCGATCCGGCCGTGCGCGCGATCATCCGCGCCAACGTGCGCGACCCGGAGCAGGTCGAGGGCGACCTGTACGCGCTGGTCGCCTGCAACGAGGTGGGCGGCCGGCGCCTGCGCACGCTGCTGCGCGAGTTCGGGTTCGACGATCTCCAGGCGCTGGGCGAATTCGTCATCGCACGCTCGGCCCAGGCCATGCGCGAGGCGCTGCGCGACTGGCCGCGCGGCACCTGGCACAACACGCTGGTGGCGGACGGCTACGACGCGCCCATCACGCTGCAGGTGTCGGTCACCATCGCCGACGACGGCATCGTGGTCGACTTCGGCGGCACCTCGGGCACGGTGGCGCGCGGCATCAACGTGCCCAAGGCCTACACCGACGCCTACACCTCCTTCGGCATCCGCTGCCTGGTGGGTGCCGACGTRCCCAACAACGCSGGCTCGCTGGCACCGATCCGCGTCGAGGCGCCGGCCGGCTGCATCCTGAATGCGCTGCATCCGGCCGCGGTGACCGCGCGCCATGTGGTCGGCCAGMTGCTGCCCGAYSTSGTGTTCGGSGCGCTGCGCCAGGCGMGGCCGGACCGCGTGCCGGCCGAGGGSGCCTCSTCGCTGTGGAACCTGCAACTCGTCGGCGGCGAGGTGCTGGCCGGCACCTCCGCGGCCAACGCCGAGGCGGTCCGGCGCGGCCCGCGCTTCAACGCGATCAGCTTCTCCACCGGCGGCACCGGCGCGCGCCCGGGCAAGGACGGACTGTCGGTGACGGCCTACCCGAGCGGCGTGCGCAACGTGTCGCTCGAGATYCTCGAAACCCAGGCGCCGATCGTCTTCGAGGGCAAGGAATTCCGCACCGACTCCGGCGGCGCCGGAACCATGCGCGGCGGGCTGGGCCAGGTCATCGAGGTGCGGCATGCGCGCGTAGACGCGGCCATGCTGATCGCCGCCGCGTTCGACCGGGTCGACCATCCTGCGCGCGGTGCGCTTGGCGGGTTCGACGGCGCACCGGGCCGGCTGCGGCTGGCTTCGGGCGCCGGGCTGCGCGCCAAGGGGCGGCAGCTGATTCCTGCGGGCGACCGGC
>NZ_JBGFFG010000647.1:0-1382 GCF_056175765.1 Pseudoxanthomonas sp. LjRoot204_2
GCGGCTGACACCGTTTCCCACATAAGCCGGCGTGGGCAGCCAGCAATAGCGTATCCCGTCAATCAACTGATCAACAGCGCCCTCGTCCACCGGCGGCTGCACTCTGCGCACATGCGAATGGGAAGCGGCGACCACACACACGTCATGACCAGCCCTGACCCACTCTCTTGCTAGATAGTAGGGTCTGTATTCCATGCCATGCAGAGGGGAGCCCGCATAGTGATTGATCAAGAGAATTCTCACAACAACAACCCCGGTCTCATACTTGTAGAGTGAGCATCAGCTTGACTTAGCTCGCGCCGCTGCACATATGCAGACAGCATCCGAGAGTTGCAACTCAAGGAGCTCATCGGTTTTCTGAAGCCGATGTAACGCATTCATTTTTTCGACACCGACCAAGACCGGTATACAGCACCGCCATCAGATCCATTTGTTGATTCGATGAGCCGATTTCTTCAATCTTCTTCCGATTGAATGCGCCCTTTTGTTCTCGCATGGCAGGGTTCTCAAAAACCTCGCAAAGTGATGTGGCCACGGCATCCACATCACCTACCGGCACGACGTAGCCTCCAGAAGCATCAATCCACTGCCGGTTTGCGGGAAGGTCGGAGACGATCGCTGGCAACGAACAGGCCATCGATTCCAACAAAGACACCGAAGTTGCATCACTCTGGGGGACCGATATTGATACATCACAAAGTGCAAGTTCGTGCGCTAAGGCGTGCGGGGGAAGAAGGCCGTGCCAGATGACGTGCTTGCTGATCCCAAGCCTCTCGACCAAAGAGTGCAAACTTTTTTTTTGGCTGCCTCCCCCGAACAGATGTAACGTCGCATCACACCGTGGAGATTTCGCTAGGAATCTAGAGAACGCCTCAACTATTACATCGATTTGGTAGTTGGCCTCCCACGCTCGCATACTCGCAACATGAAATCCAGGTCGGCGATCTGATGGGTTCGGATGGAACTGCGTGACATCAGCGCCCCAAAAAATCTCGTGCAATGACCCGCTTGGCCGATACCGTGCAATCTCAGTTAGAACATCACGGGAATCCGCGGTAATCAGCGAAGCCTGCCTCAAAATCCAGCCAGTCAGAATCCGCAAGGCGTGGCTCCGACGGGGCGTAACAAGTATGTCACTACCCCATGCAGTAAGTACCAAGGGCCGTCCGGAGCTGGCGGCGCCCCACAATCCATAGCTAGTTACATAGTGCGCATGAACGATATCTGGTGCAAGCGAACGTACCGCACGTCGCAGAGCACCCAGTCGCAAGAACCAATCCCAAGTTCGCCGAGGGAGGGGCAACACAATGATCTCCGCCCCTTCGATCGACGCGACCGACGTACTTATGACGCTGACACGAAAACCACGCTGAACCATCGCT
>NZ_JBGFFG010000648.1:0-1381 GCF_056175765.1 Pseudoxanthomonas sp. LjRoot204_2
CCGATACCCAGCATGGCGAACCTCGTGTGTCGGGAGAAAGCGGATCAGGCCGGCAGGATGCCCAGGCCTTCCTCGTCGCCTTCCAAGATGGGGCCATTGCTGCCCGAATCCAGTCCCAGGCCCTTCACGATCCCTTCCGCGTCGGGCAACGCTGTGTCCGGGACGCAGACGCGCAGCACGCCGAACAGCGGCAGTTCGCCCATGCCGCCCAGCAGGGACTCGCCGAACACGAACGCCGGGATCTCCGCTTCCTCCAGCGCGTGCTTCACCAGATGGGCATCGAACAGGTTGTCGGCCAGGTAGACCACGCGCATGGATACGTCCTCCGCCGCCAGCCTACACCTGCTCAGGCGGGCAACGGCTTGCGCAAGGCCTCCGTGGCCGGCACCGATTCAGGCTCGACCGCGGCTGCGGCCCGCCACGCCTGCATCGCCGGCAGCGCGAACAACGCCTGCATGTAGCGACGCGCGGTGGCGTCCACCTCCACGCCATAGCCATCGAAACGCACCGCCACCGGGGCGTACATCGCGTCGACGATGCCGAACTCGCCGAACAGGAAGTCGCCGCCGCCGCCATGCGCCGCGCGCAGCGCGCGCCACAGCGCCTGGATGCGGTCGATGTCGCGCTGGGCCGCGGCGTCCCAGCGGTAGGCATCCGGCGTGCGCCGGCTGTTCATCGGCAACTGCGTGCGCAGCGCCGTGAAGCCGGAATGCATCTCGGCCGCCGCCGCGCGTGCCACCGCGCGCGCGGCGCGGTCGCGCGGCCAGCCCTGGCCGTCCAGCCAGCGCTCGTTGGCGTATTCGCAGATCGCCAGCGAATCCCAGACGTGCACCCCACCATCGTGCAGCGCGGGCACTTTGCCGGTCGGGGAATGGCGCCCGACCTCCGCGGCGAACGCGGGCGTGTCGAGGGGCAGGCGGATCTCCTCGATTTCCACGCCGAAGTGCCGCAGCAGCAGCCACGGGCGCAGCGACCAGGACGAGTAGTTCTTGTTGCCGATGACGAGCGTCGGGAGGCTCATGCGGGGACCGGTTGCACGATGGCTGTTCAGGATAGACCAGCCCGGACGCCAGACCGGCTAAACTGGCGTTTTTCCACGCCTCCTGCCCCGATGTCCGATACCGCAGCCCCCTCCGCCCCCCTGTCTGACGATGCCGCCCCGGAAAAGCGGGACTTCATCCGCCAGATCGTGCGCGAGGACCTGGCCAGCGGTCGCCACGCCTCGGTGAAGACGCGCTTCCCGCCCGAGCCCAACGGCTACCTGCACATCGGCCACGCCAAGGCGATCTGCCTGGACTTCGGCATCGCCGGCGAGTTCGGTGGCGTCTGCAACCTGCGCCTGGACGACACCAACCCCGCCAAGGAAGACCCCGAGTACGTC
>NZ_JBGFFG010000649.1:0-1370 GCF_056175765.1 Pseudoxanthomonas sp. LjRoot204_2
GCCTATGAGCCCTGGCGCCGACAACTACATGTTCCGAGTCTCGATGGTGGATCGCGAGCAGGTGGCAGCCTTGATGGCTTACGTGAAGAAGAACACGGGCCAGTCAAAGGTTGTTGGTCTGATGGCGGAAACCACAGGCTATGGCCAGGGTGGTCTCAAGGACATGGAGGAAATCGCGAAGCTGCAGGACATCAAGATTGCAGCGACGGAGCGTTTCGGTGTGGGCGATACCGATATGACTTCCCAGCTGAGCAAGATGAAGTCTGCGAATGTGGACACCATTGTGGTCTGGGCTCAGGGTACACCCATCGCTCAGCTCGTTCGTAGCATGGAGAAGACGAACTACTTCCCCTTGGTGCTGACGTCATGGGCAGCTGACAACATCACTTTCTATGATGCAGCGGGTAAAGCGCTCGCAGAGAAGCCCATATTCATGCGTACTGTGAGTGAGACGCGGACTCCCGCTCAACAGAAACTGTTTGACCGCATCGGAGCCAAGCTCAAAGCGCCTGGTTCATTCTCTTTCGCTCTTCATGGCTATGACTCGGTGCTGCTCTACGCCGCAGCTGCCAAGCAGGCAAACAGCGTTGATGGCTCTGCTGTTCGTGTTGCCCTGGAGGATCTGAAATCACCGGTCCAAGGCGTACTCAAGACTTATGACAAGCCGTTCAGCAAAGCCAACCATGAGGCTCTGACAGCCAAAGATCTTGTATGGATCCGCTGGAAGGACGGCAAGCTCATGCCCTATGCGGATCCGATCGTGAACTCGCTGAGCAGCGCGGATTTCAAGCAATAACGCGTAACGCTTGCCTGGACTGCCTCGCGCAGTCCGGGAAATCATCTCGGAGATAACAATGACAGAGGCGCTCTTGCAGGCGATTCTCAGCGGCTTGGCCGTGGGCGGTGCCTACGCCCTGGTAGCCCTGGGCTTCAGCATCACATTTACAACCACTAAGACTTTGAATTTCTCCCATGGGGAATTCGTGTCTGCGGGTGCATTCATCGGCATGAGCGCGCTCTTCCTCGTTCTCGGTCTCCCTGTGACTTCGACCACGTTCGGCCAGGCCCAGCCTGGTGCCGGAGCTCAACTGCTGGCCCTTGTTGCAGCACTCGGAGTGATGGGCTTTTTGGGATGGCTCCTCTACGTGATTGGTGTACGACCTTTCGCTGGTCGACCTGGCATGGCATGGGTCATGAGTACCTTGGGTTTCGGCGTCATCCTCCAGAGTATCGGCTTGGCCATTTGGGGGCCCAAGCCTGTGGTAGTTCCTGGGCCGGTGGGCGACACGGTGATACGTGTCATGGGAGTCGGTGTTCGACCGCAGGAACTCCTCACGTTGGGAGTGGCTGTCGTCATCATGATCGGTTTC
>NZ_JBGFFG010000650.1:0-1367 GCF_056175765.1 Pseudoxanthomonas sp. LjRoot204_2
GGTGAGGGCGGTGGGGGCCGCGGTCTCGGGAGAACATCACTGCGCCGGATGCCCGGCGACGGATCAGGCAGCCGCCTGTTCCGGCAGGGGCTGGCCCAGGTCGGCGCTGTCGATCAGCGTTTCGATGTCGAGCAGGATCAGCATGCGCTCGTCCACCGTGCCGATGCCGGAGATGAAACGGGTATCGACGCTGGCGCCGAACTCCGGGGTGGGACGGATCTGCTCGGCGTTCAGGGCGAGCACGTCCGAGACGCTGTCCACCACGATGCCGACCACGCGGTCCTCCACGTTCAGCACGATCATCACGGTGAAGGCGTCATAGCGCGCTTCCTTCAACCGCAGTTTCAGGCGCAGATCGATCACCGGCACGATGGTGCCGCGCAGGTTGATGACGCCCTTGATGTAGTCCGGTGCATCCGGCAGGCGCGTCACCGAGTCGTAGCCACGGATCTCCTGCACCTTCAGGATATCCACGCCGTAGTGCTCGTCCCCCAGGGTGAAACTGAGGAACTCGTCCGCGCTCGCCGCGGCCTGGGTCTTCTTGTCGCTCATTCGTCGGGCTCCTGTCGCAGCCGGTAAGGGGTGGGGTTCCCGGGACGGAACCGGTCAATGCCTAGATCGGCCCCGGGTGGGGTTTCTTTAGCGGGTCAGTAGGCGTGGGGTTCGGAGACCGTGCGGTGTGCGCCGCCGGCCGCGATGCGGGTGACGCGTTCCTGCACCAGGCGTGCGACCGTGCCGTGGCTGTCCAGGCGGAACGTCGACACGGCGTCGCTCAGCGCATGCGCCTGCTCTTCCATGGCGCGGGCGGCGGCGGTGGCTTCCTCCACCAGCGCGGCGTTCTGCTGGGTGGTCTCGTCCATCTGGGTGATGGTCTGGTTGACCTGTTCGATGCCGGCCGACTGCTCCTGCGAGGCCGCCGAGATCTCGGCCATGATGTCGGTCACGCGCTGCACGCTGGCCACGATGTCGGCCATCGTCGCACCGGCCTGGTTCACCAGCGCCGAGCCGTCGGAGACCTTCTCCACCGAGTTCTCGATCAGGCCCTTGATCTCCTTGGCCGCATTGGCCGAGCGCTGGGCCRGGGTGCGCACTTCCGAGGCGACCACGGCAAAGCCGCGGCCCTGTTCGCCGGCGCGGGCCGCTTCCACGGCTGCGTTCAAGGCCAGGATGTTGGTCTGGAAGGCGATGCCGTCGATGACCGAGATGATCTCGGCGATCTTCTTGGAGGACTGTTCGATGTCGGTCATGGTGGTGACGACCTTGCCCACGACCTCGCCACCCTGCGAGGCGACCGAGGCGGCACCGATGGCCAGCTGGTTGGCCTGGCGGGCCGACTCGGCGTTCTGGCGCACGGTGGAGGTCAGCTC
>NZ_JBGFFG010000651.1:0-1365 GCF_056175765.1 Pseudoxanthomonas sp. LjRoot204_2
CTGCTGATCCGGTTGGACAGCACGCTCAACCGATAAGAGAACAGGCGGTCGAGGTCGAAATCGGCGTGGACGGGCGGGCTGTCGGGCGGCTGGCTCATTGTTGCGCTGCTACTTGTGGGTGGTTTCAGCTGAAACTATATTGGCGTGCATCCACGCAAGCCTAGCGAGACGCCCCATGAACGCACAACCCAACCTGGGCATGCAGCCCACGACGTTCGACAACCCGATGGGCATCGACGGCTTCGAATTCGTCGAGTTCGCCGCGCCCGCCGGGCAGGCTCACCACCTGCACGATTACTTCCGCAAGCTGGGCTTCGTGCAGGTCGCGCGCCACAGGACGCGCGCCATCAGCACCTATCGCCAGRGCGACTGCACCTTCCTGATCAACGAGGACCCCGATTCCTTCGCTGCCCGCTTCGCTGCCGAACACGGCCCCAGCGCGTGCGGCTTTGCGATCCGCGTGAAGAAACTGGCCGAATGGGCGCGCGTGCAGGCGCTCAAGAACGGCGCCGAGTCGTTCGACGCGGCGGACGAGCTGACCAAGGCCGTGGCCGCGCCGGTCATCAAGGGCATCGGCGACTGCATGCTCTACATCGTCGACCGCTATGACGACCAGGGCACCATCCACGACCCCGACTACGAATACCTGCCCGGCGTGGACCTGATGCCGAAGGGCTTCGGGCTGACTTTCATCGATCACCTGACCCACAACCTCTACCACGGCAACATGGCCAAGTGGGCGGACTACTACGAGCGGCTGTTCAACTTCCGCGAGATCCGCTACTTCGACATCAAGGGCGCAAAGACCGGCCTGCTGTCCAAGGCGATGACCGCGCCGGACGGCATGGTGCGCATCCCGCTCAACGAGTCCAGCGACCCGAAGAGCCAGATCAACGAGTACCTCGACGCCTACAAGGGCGAGGGTATCCAGCACATCGCCTGCTTCACCGACGACATCTACACCACGGTGGAGAAGATGCGCGAAGCGGGCGTCGAGTTCCTCGACACGCCGGATACCTATTTCGACGTGATCGACCAGCGCATCCCGAACCATGGGGAAGACGTGGCACGCCTGGCGCGCAACAAGATCCTGATCGATGCCGACGTCGAGACCAAGCAACGCAAGCTGCTGCAGATCTTCACCCAGAACGCGCTGGGCCCGATCTTCTTCGAGATCATCCAGCGCAAGGGCAACGAAGGCTTCGGCGAAGGCAACTTCCAGGCACTGTTCGAGAGCATCGAGCGCGACCAGATGAAGCGCGGGGTGCTGTAGTCTTCTGCCTCAAGCCCCTCTCCCGACGGGAGAGGGGTTGGGGTGTGGGGCAGGAGGTCATGGATGACGAACCACCGCAGACCTCCGATGGC
>NZ_JBGFFG010000652.1:0-1363 GCF_056175765.1 Pseudoxanthomonas sp. LjRoot204_2
CGCGAGCGCGCCGCTCCAGACCGGGAAATTCTCTTCCTTCGCCCACGCGGCCTTGCCGGCGGCCGGGTCCCATGCGGTGAAGCGGCCGCGCTGGCCGCCGGGCCCCGCGTACATGCGCGCATCGGTGCCCACATACGGCGTGCCCGCGATGTAGCTGACCTGGGAGGACTGGCTGTCCTGGCATAGGTTCTGGTGCGGGATGTAGACCAGCCGCGTGCGCGGCGAGTACGCCGAAGGCTGCCAGTCCTTGCCGCCGGGCGAGGCCGGGCAGATCCCGCGGATGGTCTTGCCGACCTTCGGCTCCCTGGCCGGGTCCTGGCGCAGGCGGCCGGTCTGCAGGTCCACGCCCAGGGAGGTCGTCACCTTCACGAAGGGCCGGGCCGACAGCACCTCGCCGCTCGCGCGGTCGAGCAGGTAGACGTGGCCGTTGCGGTCGGGGTGGACCAGCACCTTGCGCGGCTTGCCGCCCACTTCGGCGTCGACCAGGATGTTCTCGTTCACGCCGTCGTAGTCGTGCAGGTCGTGCGGGCTGAACTGGTAGAACCAGACCGCCTCGCCGGTGTCCGGGCGGCGCGCGAAGATCCCGGCGGTCCAGCGGTTGTCGCCCGGGCGCTGCTCGGGATTCCATGGCCCCGGGTTCCCGGTGCCGTAGTAGACGAGGTCGAGCTCGGGGTCGTAGGAGATCCAGCCCCATGCGTTGCCGCCGCCGATCTTCCAGGCCTCGGGCGGCCAGGAACTCACGCCCAGGTCCTTGCCGCGGTCCTGCGCATAGAAGGGCTTGAACTGCGGGCCGATCAGCACGTCGCTGTCCGGCCCCGTGCTCCATGCGCGCCACACGGTCTTGCCGGTGGCGGCATCGAGAGCGGCAAGCCAGCCGCGCACGCCGAACTCGCCGCCGCTGTTGCCCACCAGCACCTTGTTCCTGACCACCAGCGGCGCCATCGTCATGGTCTCGCCGCTGCGGATGTCGCCGAGCTTCGCGCGCCAGAGCTCGGCGCCGCTTGCCGCGTCGACCGCGAGGGTCTGGTTGTCCAGCGTGTTGAAGAAGATGCGGCCGTCCGCATAGGCGGCGCCGCGGTTGACCTGGTCGCAGCAGGCCACGCCCTGCGAGCCCGCCTCGGGCCTGGGCTCGAACTTCCACTTGAGCGGCGCGCCGGGCTTGGCGAGGTCGAGCGCGAAGAGCGTGTTGGGGTAGGGGCCCACGATGTACATCGTGCCGCCCACCACCAGCGGCGCGGCCTCGTGCCCGCGCACCACGCCGGTGGAAAAGGTGAAGGCCGGCTGCAGCTTCGCGGCGTTGGCGCTCGTGATCTCGGCCAGCGGGCTGAAGCGCGTGCTCGCATGGTCGCGCGCGGCCATGGTC
>NZ_JBGFFG010000653.1:0-1356 GCF_056175765.1 Pseudoxanthomonas sp. LjRoot204_2
GTGTTGCCGACCTCGATCGTCTTGCCGGACATGCTGGTGATGACATCGGAAGGACGGTAGGCGTTGCCGTCGATGGCGTTCTCCACCGCCGGCACGACCACGATCAGGTTCAGCGGCAGCTTCATCTTCACGGCAGCCACGAAGGTGCCGATGACGCTGCCCGCGCCCAGCATGTCGTACTTCATCTCCTCGATGCCGCCCTGCGTCTTCAGGTTGACGCCGCCGGTGTCGAAGGTGATGCCCTTGCCGACCAGTACGTACGGCTTGGTGTCGGCGTCGCCGGCACCGTTCCACTTCAGCACGATCAGGTGCGGACGGTTGGCCGAGCCGCGCGCCACGGCCAGCAGCGAGCCCATGCCGAGCGATTCCATCTGCGTCTCGTCGAGGATCTCGGCTTCGGCGCCGTGCTCCGAGGCCAACTGCTGCGCCTGCTCGGCCAGATAGGCCGGGGTGCAGATATTGGGCGGCAGGTTGCCGAGTTCGCGCGTGGTCTGGACGCCGGCGGCGATGGCAATGCCCTGCGCCAGGGCATCGGCATCCTCGCCGGCGATGGCGAAGTGGGTCAGACCCGGGTCGTCGTTCTTCTTCTTGCCCAGCGTGGCGGTGTAGCGGTAGCAGGCATGGTCGGCGGCGATCACGGCCTGGCGGATATTCCACGCCGCATCGCGGTCCTTCACCGCCACGTCGGACAGGGTGAACAATGCGGACTTGACCGGGCCGATCTTCAGGGTACGGGCAGCGTCGCCCACCGCCTTCAGGTACTGGGCCACGCCGAACTTGGCGGTCTCGCCCAGTCCTACCACCAGCACGCGCGGGGCGGTGACGCCTGGCAGGTCGTGCAACAGGGTGGTCTTGCCGGTCTTGCCCCCGATGTCGCCCCGCTGCAGCAGCGCCGACAGCTTGCCGCCGCTGGCCGCATCCACGGCCTGGCCGGCCGCGGTCAGGCGCTTGTCGGCGTAAGCGCCTACCACGAGGCAATCGACGCCGGCCTGGGCGGGGGCTTCGTGGTTCAGGGTGAATTCCAGCGTCATTGATCAGATTCCCGGTTCAGTTACGTACAATCGCGGGCCGGATGAAGGTGGCTGACGCCATCCCGGACCGCAGAGACTGCCGCCGCAGGCGCGGCGCACAAGCCCGAGATTGTAAATCAAGCCCTCCTGATGCCGAAGCTGGACCGCTACCTCTTCCGGGAATTCACCCAGAGCTTCCTGGCCACCCTGATCATCCTGCTGATGGTCAGCGTCGGCGGCGTGATGGCGGACCTGCTGGGCGACGTGGCCGACGGCAAGGTGCCGGCCCGCCTGCTGCTGTCCCAGTTGGGCCTGCAGTTCCTCAACTACATGCCCTACATCATCC
>NZ_JBGFFG010000654.1:0-1346 GCF_056175765.1 Pseudoxanthomonas sp. LjRoot204_2
GCGCGGAGCCGTGCACGCGCGGCAGCACGCTGACCTTGGAGGAGATCGGGCGCACCTGGTCGAGCGCACGGCCGTCGATGCGGACCTTGGTCTTCAGGACCGAGGCGCGCATGGTCTGGTATTCCTGCTCGCTGAATTCCTTCGACAGGTCGCCCGTGCTCCAGGCATTGCTCTCGGCCTGCGGCGCCAGCGCGCCCAGGATGGCCTTCTTCAGGCTGGAGATGGCATCGCGGCGCTCGATCTTGTCGCGCACCTGGAACGCACCGGCCAGGCTGTCGCCCACCGCATGGCGCAGGGCGGCGATCAGGCCTTCGTTCTTGGCCGGCGGCTGCCAGTCCCACTTCGGCTTGCCGGCTTCGGCCACCAGCTCGTTGATCACGGCGATGACCTTCTGCATCTCGCGGTGACCGAACATCACCGCGCCCAGCATCACTTCTTCCGACAGCTCGGCGGCTTCGGATTCGACCATCAGCACGGCGTTGGCGGTACCGGCGACCACGAGCTCCAGCTTGGAGTCCTTCAGTTCGCTGACGGTCGGGTTCAGCACGTACTCGCCATTGACGTAGCCGACCTTGGCGGCACCGATCGGGCCGTTGAACGGCGCGCCGGTCAGGGCGACGGCGGCGGAGGCACCGATCAGCGCCGGGATGTCACCGTCGATTTCCGGATTCAGCGACATCACCGTGGCGATGACCTGCACTTCATTGCGGAACTCTTCCGGGAACAGCGGGCGCAGCGGGCGATCGATCAGGCGGGAGATCAGCGTCTCCTTCTCGGTCGCACGACCTTCGCGCTTGAAGAAGCCACCGGGGATGCGGCCGCCGGCGTAGAACTTCTCCTGGTAGTCGACCGTCAGGGGGAAGAAGTCCTGGCCCTCGCGGGCGGACTTCGCGGCCACGGCGRTGACCAGCAGCACGGTGTCGTCGAACTTGACGACGACGGCGCCGCCGGCCTGGCGGGCGACTTCGCCGGTCTCCAGGGTGACCTGGTGCTTGCCGTACTGGAAGGTTTTGGTGATTTTTTCCACGGGGGTTTCCTTGGGATGCCTTGTGCGGGTTGGACCTCACGCGACCCTTGTCGCGCGTGGCTGGCCGGATGCGTCCGGCCGGTGGTGCTGGGAGGGGCGGGCCCGGTGCGGCCAGCGGATGCAGCGCATTCCGTTCCCTTAAATGCAAACCGCGGCGCATCTCTGCGCCGCGGTCGGGGGTATATCAGCGACGCAGACCGAGCTTTTCGATCAGGGTCTTGTAGCGCTCGTTGTCTTTCTTCTTGAGGTAGTCAAGCAGGCTGCGGCGGCGATTGACCAGCTGCAGCAGGCCACGGCGGCTGTGGTGATCCTTCTTGTG
>NZ_JBGFFG010000655.1:0-1346 GCF_056175765.1 Pseudoxanthomonas sp. LjRoot204_2
GGGCAGATGTTCTTCGAGGGCGAACGCAACCGTTACCTGCGCCTGGACGACGGCTTCCGGGTCGAAGGTCCGGATGGTGCGGGGCTGGATTACCGGCTGATCCGCTACAAGTCCAATGAGGTCGCGTTGCCCGACCGGGCCGACACGCTCGACAAGGATGATCCCGCGCTGCTGCCGACGCCCCGTTTGCTGGGCGATGACCGACCGCAGGCGAACGCGCAGGTGCACGCGCGGCTGACTCCGCCGCTGCTGGCGCTGGCATTCGCCCTGCTGACCCTGCCGCTGTCGCGCAGTTCGCCGCGCCAGACCCGCTACGGTCGCGTGATGCTGGGCTTCCTTGCCTATCTGGTCGGCGTCAGCCTCATGTTCAACGGTACCCAGTTGCTGGCCGACGGCAAGCTGCCGGGGCTGTTGGGCCTGTGGTGGCTGACCCTGCCGCTGCTGGCGGCGGCGATCTGGTTCTACCTGCGTGACGGCCGGCTGTCGCGGCCGCGGAGGCGCGCATGAGGCTGTTGCCGCGCCTGCATGACACCTACGTGGGCCAGGTGGTCCTGGTCACGGTGCTGCTGACCTGGGCGGTGCTGGTGGGCCTGGACGTGGTGATGGCGCTGTCTGGCGAGATCGGCGACCTTGGCACCGGCAACTACACCTTCGGCCATGCGGTCGCTTGGGTGATGTACACCGTCCCGCGCCGCGCCTACACCATGTTCCCCACGGCAGCGGTGATCGGTTCGCTGATGGGGCTGGGCCAGCTCGCGGCCAGTTCGGAACTCACCGCCCTGCGTGCGCTGGGCCTGTCGCGCCTGCGCCTGAGCATTTCGGTTGCCGCCGCGCTGGGCATCCTGACCGTGCTGATGATCTTCAGCGGCGAGACGCTGGGTCCGTGGGGCCAGCGCCAGGCCGACGTGCTGAAGATGGCGGCGCGCACCGGCAACGTGGCGATGGACCGCTATTCGGGGCTGTGGGCGCGGGAAGGCAACACCTTCCTGTATGCGCAGAGCGGTGAAGAGAAGGACCAGGGCGGTGGCAAGGTGTCCCTGCAGCTGCGCGACGTGCGCATGTACGAACTCGCGGACGACGGCAGGCTCGCCTCGATCGCGCATGCCGCCACCGCCGAGCACCTGGACGGTTACTGGCTGTTGAAGAACGTGCGCCGCACCACCTTCAAGGAGCGCTCGGCCGTGCAGACGACGGTACTGGGCGAGCGCTGGGAATCGGAACTGGACGCGGCGGTGCTGTCGTCCAGCCTGGTGCGCGCACGCAACATGCCCAGCACCGAGTTGAGCCAGAACATCGATTACCGCAAGCGCAACGGGCTGGACGCGCGCGACTACGAGGACCAGTAC
>NZ_JBGFFG010000656.1:0-1338 GCF_056175765.1 Pseudoxanthomonas sp. LjRoot204_2
GTCCAGCACCTCGTTGACCATCTCGGGGTCGAGGGCAGAGGTGGGCTCGTCGAACAGCATGGCGATCGGGTCCATCGCCAGCGCGCGTGCGATGGCCACGCGCTGTTGCTGGCCGCCCGAAAGCTGCGACGGAAACTTGTGCGAATGGGCTTTCATGCCGACGCGCTCGAGCAGTGCCATGGAGCGGGTGCGCGCCTCGCTCGACGAGCGCTTGAGCACCTTGACCTGCGCGATCGAGAGGTTCTGCTCGATCGAGAGATGAGGAAACAGCTCGAAGTGCTGGAACACCATGCCCACGCGCGAGCGCAGCCGGTTGAGGTCGATCTTCGGATCGCCCACCGAGGCCCCGTCGACCGTGATGCTGCCCTGCTGGAAGGGTTCGAGCGCGTTCACGCATTTGATCAAGGTGGACTTGCCGGAACCCGATGGCCCGCAGACCACGACAACCTCGCCTTTGCGGATGCGCGTCGTGCAATCGGTCAGCACCTGGAACGTGCCGTACCACTTGCTCACCTGGTTGATGTCGATCATCGGGTTTCCTTTGGCAGGGCCATGAGATGCAAAAGCGTGTGGGCGACGACGAGGGTCGCCTTGCGCAGCTCGTCGAGGGGGACCCGTTCGTCGGCGCGGTGGCCGTTGGCTTCGAGCAGCGACTCGGGGCCCGCGCCGTACATCACGGTCGGGATGCCAGCTTCGCTGTAGAGGCGCGCGTCGGTGTACAGCGGCACGCCGATGGGCGTCACCGGCTTGCCCATGACCGCGCTCGCCTCGCGGCACATCAAGGCGGCAAACTCAGCCGCACCGGGTGCGGGCGCGAACGGGCGGGCCAGCAGGATCTGCCGGATCTCGACGGCGATGACCGGCAGCGTGGCGCAGGCGCCTTCGATGACCTGCCGCAGTTCCGCCTCGACCGCTTCGGGCGTCTCTTCCGGCACGATGCGGCGGTCGATGCGCAGGCTCAGCGTGTCGGCGACCACGTTGGTGTTGATGCCGCCCTGGATCAGGCCGACCACCATCGTCGGATGCGTGATGCCGGGGGTTTGCGAGGGACGTTCGGCCAACTGGTCACGGTAGCGGTAGAGCGCGGGCAGCAATGCCGCAGCAGCCTCGATCGCGTCGGTGCCCGTGTCGGGCCGCGCGGCGTGCGCGGACTTGCCGCGCAGGATCACTTCCAGGTGCAGGCAGCCGTTGTGCGCTACGACCACGTGGTGCGAGAAAGCGGCGGAGATCACGTAGTCGGGGCGGCTCAGGCCCTGCGAAAGAATCCAGCCGGGTCCGGTCATGCCGCCGGTCTCTTCGTCATAGGTCAGGTGCAACTCGACCGTGCCGGCCAGCGGC
>NZ_JBGFFG010000657.1:0-1333 GCF_056175765.1 Pseudoxanthomonas sp. LjRoot204_2
ACGTCAAGCAGGTCGTCGCCCGGCTCAAGAAGGAGCAGCGCAGCCAGGCCATCCTCCATCGTGAGGTGCATCGGCCGTGGGGCAGCTACGATTCCGTCGACAACGGCGGTCGCCACCAGGTGAAGCGGATCAAGGTGAAGCCAGGCGCCGCGCTGAGCCTGCAGATGCACCATCACCGTGCCGAGCACTGGATCGTGGTCAGCGGTACCGCCAAGGTGACGCGGGGCGACGAGACATTGCTGCTTTCGGAGAACGAAAGCACCTACATTCCCCTCGGCGTGAAGCACCGGCTGGAGAATCCCGGCAAGGTGCCGCTGGAACTGATCGAAGTGCAGTCGGGCAGCTATCTGGGGGAAGACGACATCGTGCGCTTCGAGGATGTCTACGGCCGCAGCCAGTAAACAGGCGTGTTGCCGAGTCCCGACGGACTCGCCGGCACGCTTCGCGTTCGCGTTCGCTGGCGCTTGCCCTCCCCGCAGCGCGTCCACGCTCTGGCGCCCCGCGGGTCCAGACTGACGTTGTCCTCCCGTGCATCGCTCTCGCCGACGCTGACGGACAGCAGGCCCGCGCGACCTCGAAGCGCGATGCGGTGAGGCTTGCCGCTGACCCTGTGGCTCGCCCTTAACGATTGCCGCAGCAGGACGGCTTGGTCTCGCGCCTGGCGTTTCGTAAGGTTGAAAAAAAGAATGCCCCGTGAGGGGCATTCGATTGCGCCGGGATGAAGCGTCAGCGCTTCTTCTTCATCATCGCATATATCACCAGCAGCACGATGGCGCCGACGACGGCGGCGATGAAGCCCGCCGGTTCACCGGGACCGTACCAGCCCAGTTGCATGCCGACGAAGCGCGCCAGCAAAGCACCCAGGATGCCCAGCACGATGGTCATGAAGAAGCCGAGCTTGTCGTTGCCCGGCTTGAGCGCCCGTGCGAGCAGGCCGGCGAGGAAGCCGATCAGCAAGGTCCAGAGGATGCCACCGCCAAAGATCTGTTCCAWCGAAAAACTCCGGTTGGGAAATGGGGGCCTGCGCAGCGTAACCCAGCCATCGCCCAAGCGGTTGCTGGCAGAGGAGGCGAAGTGGAGCCTCAGGCGGTCGATGTGAAGTATCCGCAGCGTCATGTAGAGGCGACGTGAGTCGCGCCGCACTCTCCACGCCGCGATGCGCACGTCGTCTTCGATGTCGTGCCGGAACGACGAAGGCCGGGTTGCCCCGGCCTTTTGCGCATGACGACGCCCGTGCGAATCAGCAGCAGCCGTGATCACCGTGCTGTTCGCCACCCGCCACCGCAGCCACGCCCGTGGTCTCGCCACGCACGCTCGCAGCGTGGTGTTCGGC
>NZ_JBGFFG010000658.1:0-1331 GCF_056175765.1 Pseudoxanthomonas sp. LjRoot204_2
AGATGGTGTCGGTCATGGCGGTACGGCTCTCCGTGCGTGAAATCAGGTCATCTCGCTGCGGCCGCCGAACGCATGAGCCAGCGTGCCGCGGTCGACGTACTCCAGTTCCCCCCCCAGCGGCACACCATGGGCCAGGCGACTGGGACGCACGCCCTGCTGCCGCGCCAGCTGCGCAAGGTAGTGGGCGGTCGCTTCGCCTTCGACGGTCGGGTTGGTGGCGATGATCAGTTCGCTCACCTCCCCCGCTGCGAGGCGCGCGGACAGCGCATCCAGCCCAAGCTCGCGCGGTCCGACACCATCCAGCGGCGACAGACGCCCGTGCAGGACGAAGTACACCCCGCGATAGCCGGTGGCCTGCTCGATGGCGAGGCGATCGGATGGCGATTCCACGATGCACAGCTGGTGGCGGTCGCGGCTGCCGCTCGCGCAGAGCGTGCAGATCGCGCCCTCGGTGAAATCGCGGCACTGCTCGCAGTGGCCGATCTGGTCGAGCGCTTCGGCCAGGACGCCGGCCAGGCGCCGGCCACCGTCCCGCTCCCGGTCGAGCAGGTGGTACGCCATGCGCTGCGCGGTCTTCTGCCCGACACCGGGCAGGACGCGCAACGCTTCGATGAGCTGTTCGAGCAGCGGGCTGGACATGTCGTTCCGGGACAGCGCAGGCGCGCCGCCGTCAACCGATCGGGATCGCGGTCAGAACGGCATCTTCATGCCGGGCGGCAGCGGCATGCCGGCCGTGGCGGCGCCCATGCGCGACTTCGATTCCGCGTCGACCTTGTTGGACGCATCGTTGAAGGCGGCGGCGATCAGGTCCTCCAGCATTTCCGCGTCCGACATCAGCGACGGATCGATGCGGACCTTGCGGCATTCCTTGGCGCCGGTCAGCGTCACGCTGACCATGCCGCCCCCGGCATTGCCGGTGACTTCCAGCTTGGCGAGTTCTTCCTGGGCGCGCTGCAGGTTCTCCTGCATCTTCTGCGCCTGCTGCATCAGTTGGGCGATGTTTCCACGCATGTCGTGATCACTCTTCGTAAGGTCGGATGGAGTCCGGAACGAGCCGGGCGCCATGCTGCTGCATCAGCTGGCGCACGTCCGGATGGTTCATGAAGGTCGATTCGGCGACGTTCTGGCGTTCGTCGCGCTGCCGGTGGCTGCGCTGCTTCAGCGTCTCGCTTGCCGACGCGGCCGCCGCGAATGCCAGCCTCGGCGCCACCCCATAGCGGCTGGCGATGGCCTCACCGAGTTCGCCGAGGGTACGTTCCGATCGCAGGTAGTCGAAGCCGCTGTCTAGCGCGAGGGTCAGCGTACCGTCCGCATATCCGGCGAAGGCGACG
>NZ_JBGFFG010000659.1:0-1321 GCF_056175765.1 Pseudoxanthomonas sp. LjRoot204_2
GCATCGAGCCGACATAGGTACGACGATGGCCCCGGATTTCGGCTTCGTCGCGCACGCCGCCCAGCGACATGCGGACGAATTTGCGGTTCGTCGCCTTGGCGATGCTCTGGCCCAGCGACGTCTTGCCGACGCCGGGCGGTCCAACCAGGCACAGGATCGGACCGCGCAGCTTCTTCACGCGCGACTGCACCGCGAGGTACTCGAGGATGCGTTCCTTGACCTTCTCCAAGCCGTAGTGATCGGCGTCCAGCGTATCCTGCGCGACCTTGAGGTCCTTGCGGACCTTGGTGCGCTTGTTCCACGGCACGCCAAGCAGCCAGTCCAGGTAGTTGCGAACCACGGCGGCTTCGGCCGACATCGGCGACATTTGCTTGAGCTTGTTGAGCTCGTTGCGCGCCTTCGTCTCGACGGGCTTGGGCATGCCCGCTTCCGCGATCTTGCGAGCCAGTTCCTCCAGCTCGTTGGGCGCCTCGTCGAGCTCGCCCAATTCCTTCTGGATGGCCTTCATCTGCTCGTTGAGGTAGTACTCGCGCTGGCTCTTCTCCATCTGCGACTTCACGCGGCCGCGGATGCGCTTCTCCAGCTGCTGAACATCGATCTCGCCATCGACGAACCCGACCAGCAGCTCCAGCCGCTCGCCCACCTCGACCGTTTCGAGCAGGCGCTGCTTGTCGCTCAAGCGCACACCGAGGTGCGCCGAGATGGTATCGGCCAGGCGACTGGGCTCATCGATGCCCGCCAGCGTCTGCAGCAGTTCGGGCGGCAGCTTGCGGTTGGTCTTGACGTACTGCTCGAACAGGCCCATCAGTGATCGCGCCACGGCCTCGATCTCGCGCGGCTCACGGGCGTCGGTGGAATCGATCTCTTCGCCCTGTCCGTACAACGAACCATCGCGCTCGACGACGTTCGACACGCTGACGCGCGCGGTGCCCTCGACCAGCACCTTGATGGTGCCATCCGGCAGCTTCAACAGTTGGAGCACCTGCGCGAGCGTGCCGACCGTGTAGAGGTCAGCGGCGGCCGGGTCATCGGTTTCGGCGGACTTCTGCGCCAGCAGGATGATCCGCTTGTCGGCTTCCATGGCCTGCTCGAGCGCACGCATGGACTTGTCGCGACCGACGAACAGCGGGATGACCATATGCGGAAACACCACGACGTCGCGTAATGGCAGGACCGGCAGGTCGAGGATTTCGGAGGGGGAACGACGGGGCATGGGGGCTCCAGCGAGGTGCGGAATGCAGGGGTGCGAAGGCACCAATGGGCCCGTTATGGGGCCATCGCCTGAGGGATGCAAGAGCGTCGCCAAAACCCGAGGGAAACC
>NZ_JBGFFG010000660.1:0-1300 GCF_056175765.1 Pseudoxanthomonas sp. LjRoot204_2
CCACAGGCGTGTCGTTTCGGCGCTCATCCGCCAGTGATTAGGCCGCGACATGAAGTTCCCTCTCGACAGCTTGCAGGCGCACGCGTTCGCCCTCCGAATCTTTCCGCATGAATTCCGCTTGCATCTCATCGATCCTGCCGGCCTCGGCCAGCCTGATCGCATGCCTCCACATCGGAACGCCGTGGGTGTCGACGATGTCGTTGGCCACGGCAGGAAGGGTGCTGACATCGCGCGAAGCGGCATCAAGCAACTTGCGCCGAATGGTTTTGTCCAGGATCAAGGTCTCCCGGACCGCCACACGCTTACCGTCCAGAGATGGAAGTAGCTTCTGGCAAACGATCAGGCGACACGCCTCGATCAGGCTGCCCAGCTCGGAGGCCATTTCGTTGGACGGTAGCGACTGCATCATTCGCAGGAACGTGCCGCCTACCGTGTTGGCGTGCACGGTGGTGTACAGCGCATGGCCCGTCTGCGCGGCCAGGTTCGAGGCCTTGATCGTCGCCGCATCGCGCGACTCACCGATGATGATGCGGTCGGGGTCGCAGCGCAGGAAGTTGGTGACCGCCACGGCGAAGGACGGAAGGTTCTGCGGCACGTTCGACTGCGTGATCGTTGAGGTGCAGTTCGGGTTTGCCAGCACCTTGTTGTAGATGAACTCCACCGGCGCAGACGCTTCCATGATGTTCTCGTGCGCGTCAGGGTCTTCCAGCTTGTTGCGGATGACACCTGCCATCAGCGTGCTCTTGCCGGAGCCGGTGGCACCGCACACCAGCACCATGCCCTCATCCGGGTATAGCGCATCGACGATGTCCGACCCGAGCTCTTCGGCCGGCAGTTGCGGCGGCATGTCGGGCAACTCGCGAAGCGTGATCTTGATGCCTTGGGCCCCACGCACTTCGCAGCCGGTTGCGTTCCAGCGGAAGCGCAGGTTGCTGTCGCGATCTATCTTCAGGGTGTAGGCGTTGTCCAGCGGCTTGCCGGAGCGGATCTCCATCTCACCGTTGTCGCCACCGTAGAGCACGCGGACCATGTCGGCGAGCTCAGCGTCATCGAGCTTGCGGCGGCTGCCGTACTGGACAGACCCATGGATGCGGAATTGCACCCGCGCATGGGACTGTAGATGGATGTCCGACGCGCCTACCGTCTTGGCATGGACGAGAAGCGCATTGAACTCATCCCGCCCGAACCGCACGGGCTCGTAAGCCAGCAGGAATGGGTTCTCGCTCACGGCAGCGCCTCGGGACTCGACGCTTCTTCCGCCGGCGGCGGGATTGGACGATCGCTCTGCCCCGTGGGCAGG
>NZ_JBGFFG010000661.1:0-1297 GCF_056175765.1 Pseudoxanthomonas sp. LjRoot204_2
GCTGGTGGTGACGTTCTGCGGCGACCAGTTCGACCAGACCAACAAGAGCAAGGCGAAGGTAGTCTTCGATGCGTTCTACTGGATCATCAATTTCGGTTCGTTCTTCGCCTCGCTGCTGATGCCGCTGGTGCTGCGGAGCTGGGGGCCGGCGTGGGCGTTCGGCATCCCGGGCATCCTCATGTTCATCGCAACCTTCATCTTCTGGCTCGGTCGCCACAAGTACGTGAACGTGCCGCCGTCGCGCGGCAACGATCCGGATTCGTTCCTCAACATCGTGCGTACCGCGCTGCTCGGTAACGAGCGCGGCATGGGAACGGTGGTCGCCGCCGTCGGCGTGGTGGGCGCTACGACGATGCTGTTGCTCTGGGCGCTGAAGTTTGCCGGCGTCGGTATCTGGCCCGACGCCTGGGGCTTCGTCATCACCGCCTGTCTTGCGCTGGGGGCGATCATCGCCGGCGTGGGCTTTGGCGCATCGCTGCAGTTGGAAAGTGCGCGCGGCCTGCATCCGGACGCGGCCATCGAGGGCGTCCGCTCGGTGCTGCGCATCCTCATCGTGTTCGCGTTGGTGACGCCGTTCTGGTCTTTGTTCGACCAGAAGGCGTCCACGTGGGTCATCCAGGGCAAGGCGATGGTGATTCCGCACGACCTGTGGTGGTGGCCGAGTTGGCTGGTGAAGGACGCCACGCAGATGCAGGCGCTGAACCCGCTGATGGTCATGCTGCTGATTCCGTTCAACAACCTGATGCTGTATCCGGCGCTGCGGAAGATGGGCTTCAATGTCACCGCGTTGCGCCGCATGGGCTGGGGCATCGCGATCTCCGCGCTCTCCTGGATCGTTGCCGGCATGCTGCAGCTGCAGATGGATGACGGTGAAAAGGTCTCGCTCGCATGGCAGACGCTGCCCTACCTGCTGCTGACCTTCGGCGAAGTGCTGGTGTCGGCGACGGCGCTGGAGTTCGCCTACAGCCAGGCCCCGATGGCGATGAAGGGCGTGATCATGGCGTTCTGGTACCTCACCAGCACCTTCGGCGGCTTGTGGGTGCTTCTGACGAATGCCAGCGTGCGCGACCCGGCCGTGATCGGCTGGATCCAGGGGCAGGGCTGGACCGAGAACGCGTTCCTGATGTTCTTCTTCGCGGGGTTCGCGTTCGTCGCAGCGCTGGCGTTCGCGCTGTACGCACGTACCTATCCGATGCAGGACAACTACCGCACCGCGGCCTGAGGAACCAGCATGACCGCCCCCATCACCCTGCTGCTGATCGCGGCGACCTGCGTGGTGAGCCTCATCGCGCTGCGC
>NZ_JBGFFG010000662.1:0-1297 GCF_056175765.1 Pseudoxanthomonas sp. LjRoot204_2
GGACAGCATCCCGTCATGGAAGCCGGCCGTCGCGGCCGGCATGTGGATCGCCCCATGGCCGCCAAGAAGAACACCCGCAAGACCCCCGAACCCACCCTGCGCCACGTCTGGCTCGCTGGCCTGGGCCTGATCGCCGTCGCTCGCCGCGAAGCCCTCACCACCTTCGCCGACGCTGCAGGAAAACTCCAGGCCGCGCGCCAGCAGGCGGAAGCGCTTGCCGGGCAAGCCCGGCGCGATGTACGGGAGCGCCTGGCGGAGGCCCGCGAGCAGGGCGAGGCGAGCGTGGAGCGCTTCAGCGCCGATGTCGAAGCCCGCCTGCAGCCCGTGCTGGTCAAGCTGGGCCTGAAGGCGTCGGCGCGCAAGAAGCCCGCGTCCCGCACCCGCAAGAAGCCGGCGGCCAAGCGCACGCGCGCCGCTGCGCCCCGCAAGGCCGCCGCGAAGCGTCCGGCCCGCCGCAGCCGCGCTTGAGGCCGATGATCCCGGACTGGACGCCCCGGCATGCCGGGGCGTCCTGCGTTTCGGGGGCCGATCAGAGGTGCGCGGTAATCGCAGGCTCCGAGAACCAGTCGTTGTCGCGGCCGTTGGCGTAGCGGATCGGGATCTCCGCCAGCAGGGCGGGTTCCACATCGTCCAGGCAGGCGACGTTCACCGAGTAATAGCGCCCGCCCAACACCTCCAGCTCGCCGCGTCCGAACGACTTGACGCCGCAGTGACGGCAAAACAGGTGTTCCACCATGCCCGTGCCGAACGGATAGCGCGTCAGCGCTTCTTCACCCTGCAGCAGGCGGAAGGCATCCGGCTTCACCACCACGCCCCAGTACCGCGTCTTGGCGCAGACCGAGCAGTTGCAGCGGCCGCTTCCGGCGGACAGGTCGAGGTCGGCTTCGTAACGCACGGCGCCGCAATGGCAGCTGCCGGTGTACGTCTGGACGGTCATGGGGACGCGCTCGCTGCAGGAGGGAGGCTCCAGTGTTCCCTCTATCGAGGACAGAATCAGTCCTCAATGCCGGGGCATACTGGCTCCATGCTCAGTACGTCCAACCGCCTTCTCCGCCTGCTGTCGCTGATGCAGTCCCGTCGCCATTGGACCGGTGCCGAGCTGAGCCAGCGGCTGGAAATCGACCGCCGCACCCTCCGCCGCGATGTCGAGCGGTTGCGCGAACTGGGTTACCCCATCGATGCTTCGCCCGGGCTGGGCGGCGGCTACCGCCTCGGCGCCGGATCCGCGATGCCGCCGGTACTGCTGGAGGATGACGAAGCCGTTGCGGTGGCCGTGGCGCTGCGCACGGCCGCTGCC
>NZ_JBGFFG010000663.1:0-1294 GCF_056175765.1 Pseudoxanthomonas sp. LjRoot204_2
GAATCGGCACACCATGGTCTTGACCACGCACATGCCCAACACGCCGGCCGCCATGATGAACTGCGTCAGCGGGCGCTCGACCATGGGCGACAGCAGCAGGATGACGAATGCCACTGCGGCCGTGCCGCCATACACCGCTTGCATCCTCGCCAGGGACGCTTCGCGCTCTGCCAGCTGCTCTGCGGTGACCCTCAGGCGCTTGAGCGCCTGATCGAAGGTCTCTTCGCGGCCTGGGGTGAGCGTCAGCTTGCTCCTGAACCAGGCATACAGCTCGCGCTTGCGATTGAGCTCACCGCTCACATCGCCGAACATGGTGTAGGCCCAGGCCTTGCCAACGCGCTTGGCGAAGCGGCCCGTGCCGCTCGTGACGCGCGAAATGACGCCGTTGGACTTCTCGGCTTCGCTCATGCGTTCTCTCCCGCGACGGCCTTTGCCGCGTAAACACTCATGCTCACCAGGCGTCGCACCAGCACGCGCAGCCGCTCACAGGTGTCTTTGACCGGCAGGCCGCCCTGCAGGTGGTGCTCGATCAGCTGCTGCTGCGCTTCCTGATCGTGCTCGGCCGCCTTCAGGCGTGCGTACATCTCGCCACGCGCCGCATCCCATGCGGCTTGCGCCATCGGGCCTACGGCGGCCATCAGCTCGGCCGCCAAGGCCGTGAACGATGCGCCTTGCGGCAGTTCCTGTTGCAGGCGACCGGCACCGCTTGCCACTTCTTCGCTGGCCGTCACCGCGATCGCGAGCGCGGCCGACTCCACGTCGATCTCCGACTCAGGGGACAGGCGCTTCATGTGTTCTGCCGTCCGCTGCAGATCGATATGCACCGGCGCCAGGCCCAACACGATGGCGTGGATATCCACGGGGCCCGAGCGAAGCGTTTCCGATTCATGCGCGATGTCGGCCGCGGCGCAGAACGCGGTCGCGATACGGGCGAACCCTTCGGTCGGCCACATGTCCGCGATCGCAACGCCCTGGTTGGTGATGAYGGTGCTGATCCAGAAGTTGGCCACCAGATCCGCCACCATCACTCCGCTACGCCTGCGACGCCACGCGACGTCGATTTCACAGTCGTCGGTAGCGCGGGCGAGCATGTCCGCCAGGCGCACTGAGTCCCGCGACAGCATCTGGATACTTTCGATCAGCTGAGGGCCGGACGCCGTGGGGCCCGGAAACACCTGAACCGCACGCAGGATCGGTGCCAAGCTCGCGATAACGTCCATCGTCTCGGTACGCTCGCCATCGACCAGCTCGGGAGCGGGCAGCGTCACTACCTGCGGCGCTGGCGGCGCAGCAA
>NZ_JBGFFG010000664.1:0-1289 GCF_056175765.1 Pseudoxanthomonas sp. LjRoot204_2
CTGTGGAGCGTGCCGGTCAGCTCGCGGGTGCGAGACGGCAAAGTCCGCGCCCTCTATTTCGGAGACCGTACACACCGGGCGAATCTCGATCTCGTGCTCCCCGCCCTCGATGCGTTCGCGGCCACACGCCCCGACTTCGAACTCATGCTGATCGGAATCGCCCACGAAGACGAGGTGGAATCTCTGCGAGACGGTCGTCCGTGGCTGCAGAGCGTCGAGGTGCCGGAGAGCGCTCGGCAGTTCCCCGAGTCCGTCGAATGGCTACATGAATGCGCCGAGCGAAGCGACTTCGCGATCGCGCCCTTGACGGGCACGGAGCTGGATACGTCCCTGGCTGACCTGAAGCTTCTCGAACATCTCGCCATGGGACTGCGTACCATCGGCAGCGCCGTCGGGCCGTACCGGGAGACGTCAATCCCCGGGATCACAGTGGTCGCGAACTCGCACGAGGCATGGGTTGACGCCCTCCGTCGCATGTCCGCCGAAGTGGAGGCCGAAGGATCGCGTATTGACGGCCGGGTCTGGTTGGTCGAGAACGGCATGCTCTCGGATCAGCAGCCGCGCTTCGATCAATTCCTGAGATCAGCCGTGATCACCGCGAGAGCCCCGCACTAGGGCGGATTATCGCGGGCGACCGAGTCGGCTCCTTCGCACGGGCCGACAGCGGGTGTCCGCGCTGCGGGCCCTGACCCGGCACGGTCGCTACCGGACGGCGACCGTCCGGGCAGCGCCCTGCAACGCGCTTCGAAGCTCACCCCAGTGTTCGTCGATTCTGCGGAGAGCCGGCTCGATATCCATGGGGGCCAGTGCGGCGTTCTCACCGCGGGATCCGAGGACATTCAGGGCCTCGTCCCAGCTCGAGACGAGGCGTTCCTCGGCGTCGAGGTGAGCAAGGACTCCCCGGAACTTGTGCTGGGCGGCGTGGCTGGCGACGATCAGTCCGGGAACTCCGAACGACGCGGCCGTGATGAACCCGTGCATGGACGAGCCTATGTACGCGCAGGAGCGAGAGATCACGTAGGCGATGTCCTCTACAGCCTTCGGCGCGCTGAACGCGACGGGATCGGATTGCATCTGTGCAGCCACCGTCTCGGCGAAGTCGTCGTCGCCGTGGCACGGCCCTATGGCGATGAGTACGATCGTCGCCTGAAGTGTCGCTGAAAGCTCATCGAGACGTCTGGCGAGCGACGTGACATCGCCGCCCTTGTAACGGGCATTGATGTGCACAGCTGCGAACCGGGAGTCCAACATCGCCGCCAGGCGCGGCGGCACGTCCAGGTTCGCAGGGG
>NZ_JBGFFG010000665.1:0-1288 GCF_056175765.1 Pseudoxanthomonas sp. LjRoot204_2
GCTGGTTGCTGTGGCTGGCCGGATGACGGAGAGGGAGGTTGAGATGGAGAACGCATTCGACAGCACGCTGCTGCCCGACGCCTTCGGCGCCTGCGCCTGCTGCGTGCGCGAGTCGCTGGATGCGGCCGGCGTTTCGCTGGACTGCGCGCATGCCATGGATGAGGGCGGGGAGGATGCATGGCGCTTGCCCTGACCCTGCAACGCCTGGACCTGCGTGCGCTGCCTGCACCGGAACCGATGGAGCGCATCCTCGACTGCCTGGGCAGCCTGCAGCGTGGCGAACGCCTGCTCGCGTTGACGCCGCGGCCTCCGTTGCCGCTGTTGCCGATCCTGGACGAAGGCGGGTTCGCCTACCACGTCTATGCCGCGGCCACCGGCGACGCCTGCATCGCCATCTGCCACGCCGAGGACCGGCAAGCGCTGCAGCCCCCGCGCGCCGCATGACAGGACTGGCGTTCGCGCAGGCGCCGCCGCCCGCGTTGCCGATGCGTTTCCTGACCACGGCATTGGCCTGGGGCGTCGTGGCGGGCCTGTGGCTGGCGTGGCACGGCGATGCCGTCGCGCTGTCGCGCTGGACCCCGGCCACGCTGGTGCTGGTGCACATGTTCGCGTTGGGCGTGCTCGGCAACGCGATGCTGGGCAGCCTGGTGCAGTTCCTGCCGGTGGCCGCGGGAAGTCCATGGCCGTGCTCACGATGCGTGCCGTGGCTGCACAGTGTGTTCAACGGGGGGCTGGTCGCGCTGCTGGCGACGCTGGCATGGCAGCTGCGTGCGCTGGCATGGCCTGCGGGTGGACTGCTCGGCGGGTCGCTGGTGATGTTCGCGGCGCTCGCGCTGGTCGCAGTGGCGCGCGGGAACGGCGAGCGCGTGGCTCGCGATGGTATCGGCCTGGCGCTGATCGCGCTCGTGGCCACAACGATCCTCGGGCTGGTGCTGCTCGCCGCACGCACCGGATGGCGCACGCCTGCACCACCAGGCCTGGTCGACCTGCATGCCGCGATCGGTGGCATCGGCTGGATGCTCGGGCTGCTCGCGGCCGTCGGCAGCGTGACGTTGCCGATGCTGCAAGGCACGCGCGCTCCATCGAACGCTGGCGCGCGTGCGTGGCAGGTGGCGTTGCTGGCGACGCTGGGGCTGATGGGCGCGTGGCAAACCGGTGCGGTGCCGCATGCCGTCGCGCGCATGGCGGCGTGGCCGTTCGCGATGTTCGCCCTGGCTGTGTTCCTGTTGCAGGCACGTGCCCCGCATCGCCGCAATCCGGTACTGCGCCGCTCCTGGCAGGCGGGCTG
>NZ_JBGFFG010000666.1:0-1286 GCF_056175765.1 Pseudoxanthomonas sp. LjRoot204_2
GGGCCTGCCCCCCGCGGCCGCGGCCGACGCCGCGCTGCTGCAGCGCGCACTGGAAGCGCTACCCGCGGCGACCCGCAGCGTGTTGTGGCTCTACCACGCCGAGGGCTACACCCATGAGGAGATCGCCGGGCTCATGCAGCGCACGCCGAGCTTCTCCAAATCGCAGGTCTCCCGCGGCACGCGCCGGCTGCGGGCGCTGTTGAACATCGAGGACACCGTCCATGCCTGATTCCCGTTCCCGCGAACCCATGCCGCGCGATTGGGGCGATGCCTTCGGCGCCCTGCCGCTGGAAGCGCCACCTCACGGCGCGTGGCAGCGCGTCGCCGCTGCACTGCCGCCAGCGCGCGTGCCGGCACGTCCGGTGCGCTGGCGACGTCCCGTCCTCGCGATGGCCGCGACAGCCTTCTTCGCCGCCGTGATCCCGTTGATGCACTGGCGGGATGCACAGACCCCGATGCCGCCGTCGCAACGCGCGCCTGGGGTCGTGGCCACGGCACCGGCGCTTCCGGACATCCCGGCGCGATCCGCCGATGCCGAACCCGCCGCCGCACCCGTGGGTGTTTCCACGACGCAACGGATCGCTGACGCGCCATCGGCGCGCCCAGCCATCGCACGCCCTGTGCCTCGCGCGCCGACGGAACCCGCCCGTCTCGATGCGCTCTATACCGAATCCGCGCGACTCGAAGCCGTGCTGGCGCAACTACCCGACAGCAGTACCGGCAATGTGGCGGCCCTAACCGTCAGCGCCGACCTGCAGGACCAGGTCAGCCACATCGACCTGGYCCTCTCGCAACCCGCCCTGTCCGAGGCCACGCGCACCGCGCTGTGGGAAGAGCGCGTCGACACGCTGCGCCAGCTCACCGGCGTGGAAGCCACCCAACGCTGGCAGGTCGCGTTGAACGATACCGCCGCCGACAGCGCCATCTACTGATCCAGAACACGCAACAAGGAGACCTTCCATGCTCAAGCCTCTATCCCGGTCGCTGCTGGCCCTTGCACTGATCGCACCGCTGCCGGCGTTGGCCCAGCAGGGCGATGCGGCGAAACAGAAGGAACTGGACGCCGCCCGCGCGGACCTGCAGCGCGCCGCGAAACGCGTCGCCGAACTCTCGCGGGACGCCGGCGCCATGCGCGCACCCGTCGACATCGATCACATCGTCGTGCGTCGGCCGCGCCTCGGCGTGCTGCTCTCGGGTGACGACGCGGCAGGCGTGCGCATCACGGGTGTGACGCCGGACAGCGGCGCGGCCAAGGCCGGCCTAACGGCGGGCGATCGGCTGATGCG
>NZ_JBGFFG010000667.1:0-1281 GCF_056175765.1 Pseudoxanthomonas sp. LjRoot204_2
CAGCTGGACCTGGACCGCTTCAAGGACGTCAACGACAAGCTCGGCCACCAGGGCGGCGACGCACTGCTGCGCCAGGTGGGCCACCGCATCGCCGACGCCCTGCCGGCCGGCGCACGGCTGTTCCGCCTGGGCGGCGACGAGTTCGCCGTCCTGCTGGCCGGCGACGACGCGGCCGCGCGCGTGGGCGGCGTGGCCGACGCGGTGCTCGACCGGTTCGTCGTGCCCTTCACGGTGGACGGCCTGAGCCTGCGCATCACCGCCAGTGCGGGCATCAGTCGCTGGCCCGAGGACGCGGCGCGGCTGGAGGAACTGGCGGCCAATGCCGACATCGCCATGTACTGCGCCAAGCGCGAAGGGCGCAATCGCGCCGTGCGCTTCGAGCCGCGCCTGCGCCAGGCGCAGCTGGCCCGCATCGGCGTGCGCGAGGCATTGGGCCAGGCCGTGGCGGCGGGGCAACTGGCGCTGCATTACCAGCCGCAGGTGTGCGCGGAAAGCGGACGGCTGCTCGGTGCCGAGGCGCTGCTGCGCTGGACCCATCCCGCGCTGGGCGTGGTGCCCCCCTCGACCTTCATCCCGATCGCCGAAGAAGGCCCGCTGATCCTCGAGCTGGGCCGCTGGGTGATCGGCGAGGCCTGCCGGCAGATCGCGGCCTGGCATGCGCAGGGGCGGGGCCATGTGCGGCTGGCCGTGAACCTGTCGGTGCGGCAGACGCGCGAGGACGCGCTGCCCGGGTTCATCGACGAGGTCTTGCGCAGCACGGGCGTGCCCGCGCACTGCCTGGAGCTGGAAGTGACCGAAAGCGTGCTGATGGAGGACGCCGACGTGGCGGTCGCCCAGCTGGCCAGGCTGCGCGCCCGCGGGTTGCACATGGCCATCGACGATTTCGGCACCGGTTACTCGTCGATGGCCTACCTGAAGCGCCTGCCGATCGACAAGCTGAAGATCGACATGGCGTTCACCCACGCCGTGCCCGGCGATGGCGAAGCGATCGCCACGGCGATCCTGGCGATGGCGCACACGCTGGGCCTGAGCGTGGTGGCYGAAGGCGTGGAAACGCCGGCGCAGCGCGATTTCTTCCGCCAGGCCGGTTGCCAGCAACTGCAGGGGTACCTGATCGGCCGTGCGGTGCCGGGCGACGAATTCGCGGCGCGCTGGCTCGCTGCCGCCGACGTGGCGCAAGGGGCGGTGTGCGCCGCGGGCTAGGCGAGGGCAGGCGACGCGGCGCGCGCACCGCGGCGGGCGAGGTGCTGCATCGCGCCCGCATCCTGCGCCGGTTCCTGA
>NZ_JBGFFG010000668.1:0-1278 GCF_056175765.1 Pseudoxanthomonas sp. LjRoot204_2
TGGTGATGGTGCTGAGCGTGGGCGGGTGCACGGGATTCGGTGCCGAGCCGGCAGGTAGCCGTGCCGCGTCGGTGACACCGCAGAAGGTTCCGACAACAGCGACCGAGAGCGCCTTCGCCGGGGAGTGGGAGGCGTGCGAAGGCACGACATCGCCGGAAGAGTGCAGCCGCTACCGCCTGTTCCAGCGCGGCGACCGCATCTGCGGAACCTGGTTCCATTTCGCTTCCGGAAAGGCGTACGCAGGCCGAGTCATCGCGCAGGCGATCTCCTCCACCGACGCCAGACGCACGCACATCTGCGGTCGTCCAAGTTCCGAGACCGATACCGAATGCGAAGAAGGGTGGCAGCGCATCGACAGGCCGCTGCGGCTTTGCGACGGAAAGCTCGCTGATCTGACGCGTGCCGATGGCAGCTGCTTCGCCGACTATCAGGCCGTGCCGATGGCGGACGAGCAGCGCGACGCGTTGCTGGCAGCCTCGTGGATGCAGGCGTGCCTGTCGGGCGCAGGCGACTGACGCGCCCGCGTCATCGCCCGGAGAAGTGAAGCATCACTAGCGCATCGGGGAGGTTGAGATATCGCCCCCGGGTGCGGCCTGCGGCCTTGCCCGGGCTGCGCGGGGTGTCGCGTGGGCCGAGTGAAAAGCGCCCCTCATCCGCCTTCGGCACCTTCTGCCCGCTGCACGGGGAGAAGGAAGCGACCGGTGCGCCGGCTCAGGCGCCCGACACCCGCGCCCTGTTCCGCAGCGACAGGCAGTACGCCACCGTCACCCCGATACCCAGCAGCACCGCCAGCGTGCCGCCGATCACCGCCACGTCCTTCGGCGCCGCGATCCAGAACCCCGCATAGACCAGACCGCTGAGCGCCATCGACCAGCCAGCCACGCGCTGCGCCTGCCGCGCCCGCGCACTGGGCACGAACCGCTTCGGCATCTGATTGCCGAACCACGCGACCATCAACCCGATCGCGCCCATCACGATGCGGTCGACCATCTCACTGTCGATCACCCCCTGTTGGCGGGCGAACGTCGCGCACAGCGCCAGCACCACGATGCCGATGCCCCACGCCAGACTGGAAAGCACTTCTCTGTTCATCGCGTAGATCCTTTCTTTGGCTTCGGCGCAGCCTTGCCCGCGCCGAACGAATGGACGAAGCCGAGCAGCGCGTCTTCCAGCACCGACAGCTTCAAGTGATAGATCACCGACTTGCCGACCTTTTCCGCATGCACCAGGTCTGCTTCCTTCAACACCGCGAAATGCGCCGACATCGTCGGCTTCGAC
>NZ_JBGFFG010000669.1:0-1274 GCF_056175765.1 Pseudoxanthomonas sp. LjRoot204_2
CCGCATGGGCTTCGCGATCCACCAGGCGCGCGTACTGGTCGGGCCGCAGGGCGCGGTGTTCGACACGTTCGAAGTGCTGCCGGCCGACGCCTACGCGTCCCGCGATCCGGCCGACATCGAGCGCACCCTCGGCGACGCGTTGGCGCGCCCGCTCGACAGCGTCCGCACCTCGCGTCGCGCCGTGCCGCGCCAACTCAGGCATTTCCGGTTCGCCCCGCGGATCGAATTCGGCACGACGCCCGATGGGCGCCGTACCATCCTCGGCCTGGTCGCGCCCGATCGCCCCGGTCTGCTGTCGGATGTGGCCCAGGTGCTGCGCCGGCAAGGCCTGCGCGTGCACGATGCGCGTATCGCGACGTTCGGCGAGCGCGCAGAGGACGTGTTCCAGATCACCGACGAGCACGACCAGCCGCTGAACGACGCCGCTTTGCAGGACACGCTGCGCGACGCGTTGCGCGCCGGCCTCGAGACTCCCCCCTGACACGTATCCGGTAGACCGTTCGATGACCCGTAAAGCCAGCAAGACCGAAGAACTGAAGTCCACCATCGAGAGCGCCTTCGAGCGCCGCGCCGAACTGACCCCCGCCGAGATCGAGGGCTCCACCCGCACTGCCGTCGAGCTGGCCATCGAAGGCCTCGAGGCCGGCAAGCTGCGCGTGGCCGAGCCCGACGGCAAGGGCGGGTGGAAGGTCAACGAGTGGCTGAAGAAGGCCGTGCTGCTGTATTTCCGCGTCAACGAGATGGAGCTGGTCGAGGCCTATCCCGCGCCGTTCTGGGACAAGGTCGAGGCGCGCTTCGGCGCATTCGACGAGAACGATTTCCGCAAGCTCGGCGTGCGCGTGGTGCCGGGCGCCATCGCCCGTCGCGGCACGTACTTCGGCAAGGACGTGGTGCTGATGCCGAGCTTCGTCAACATCGGCGCGTACGTGGGCGAGGGCACCATGGTGGACACCTGGGCGACCGTGGGGTCGTGCGCGCAGATCGGCAAGCACTGCCACCTGTCCGGCGGCGCCGGCATCGGCGGCGTGCTCGAACCGCTGCAGGCCAGCCCGACGATCATCGAGGACCATTGCTTCATCGGTGCGCGCTCCGAGGTGGTCGAAGGCGTGGTGGTCGGCCACCACAGCGTGATCGGCATGGGCGTCTTCATCGGCCAGTCCACGCGCATCTACAACCGCGCCACCAAGGAAATCACTTACGGCTACGTGCCGCCGGGCAGCGTCGTCGTCTCCGGCTCGCTGCCGGCCGCCGATGGGTCGCACTCGCTGTACTGC
>NZ_JBGFFG010000670.1:0-1273 GCF_056175765.1 Pseudoxanthomonas sp. LjRoot204_2
GCCTAACACCGGAATTAAGCCGACCCGCGAAGCGGGTTCGGCTTGAATGAATTGTTAGGGCTCATGAACCGATGTGTCCAGTAGAACGCCAGACCGGATATCGCCCCAGCAAAAATGGCCATGAGCAGAAAGGTGAACGCGAGGGCGACCCCATCAGGCTCACGGATGAGTGCTGAGACAARAGATATCAGTGGGATTGGGCTGGCAGCAATGGCTCCAGCTATCAGAGCTGGAACCGCTCTAAACATGCGCTTATGAACTAGGAAAAGGCCAATTGGCAGTCCGACGATCATGACGTAAGGGATGCAGACGACAAATGCAACAAAGGCAGTGAAACCGAGATCTATACGGTCAGCGGGGACATTGAGCCACATAAGCCAAGCGGTAAGTGTGGCCGTGATAGCGGCGGTCCCTGCACAGATTATGGTTGCTAACGGTAGCGCCAATGCCTGTCTCATGAGCCCTAACGCCWGARTTAAGCCGACCCGCGAAGCGGGTTCGGCTTGAATGAATTGTTAGGCTGCACCCGGGGTGAGCCCAAGTTGGTGAGACCAACCATGCCTTTGGTTGCGGAGCAAGGTGTCGAAATACCAGATGAAGACTGACGCGGCATCCTGGAAGGCCCCCTCGCTCGGAGTAGCCGATTTTCCGGTGAGGATGGATGTCGACTCCTCTAGCCAGGGACTTGTGTCATCAGCTGCGAGTCCCAAGCGTACAGCAGCTTGCTCAATCTCAGATGGGATGGGGGCGTCGGGCCACTCACAATTCATCTCAAGCAAGTATCCGAGATACTCGGGTATCACTAAATCGGGGAGAGTGCGGCCAGTTGTCTTGTCTTGCCGCAGGTTATGGAGAGCGTCCCTGAATGGCTTGAGCGAGACAGCTTGGCCCGGCGGGTCCGTTAGGCTCGGGTCGCGCAGCGCGTCCCGCGCTTGCTGTATCCAGTAATTCCGGTCGTGCCGCCCATCTCGTTGCACAAGGTGTGAGGCCGCGTAGTCCGCGGCAGCCTCGTCGCTAGTAAACAGTGATGTAAGAACGCGATCCGAAGTGAAATTGTAAGCAAAGAAGTACTGCTTACCATCAACAGAGATTGGTTCTAACCCGCCGACTCTCATTGTTCCCTCCGGAAATGCATCGACATCCGAGTCGCAGCCCAAGGCTGCTGCGATCACGACAGTAAGAATGGCTAGTCTTGCGATGATCTTCATGTGCAGCCTAACACCGGAATTAAGCCGACCCGCGAAGCGGGTTCGGCTTGAATGAATTGTTAGGC
>NZ_JBGFFG010000671.1:0-1268 GCF_056175765.1 Pseudoxanthomonas sp. LjRoot204_2
ACGCAGGAGCCCCCATGCAGAAGACCCACACCCTCCTCATCACCGGCGCGGCCAGCGGTATCGGCGCCGGCATCGCGGCCCAGCTTGCCGAAGCGGGCCGCCACGTCATCGTCAGCGACCTCAACCTGGCGGCCGCCGAGACGGTCGCGGCGCAAATCCGCGCCGACGGTGGTTCGGCAGAAGCCGTCGCGCTGGACGTCACCTCCCAGGACAGCATCGATGCCRCGCTCGCGGCGGTCTCGCGCCCCATCGACGTGCTGGTCAACAACGCCGGCCTGCAGCATGTGTCGCCGCTGGAGGACTTCCCCATCGAAAAGTGGGACTTCCTCGTGCAGGTGATGCTGGTCGGCGTGGCCCGCCTGACCCGCGCCGTGCTGCCGGGCATGCGCGAACGCGGCTTCGGCCGCATCGTCAACATCGGCAGCATCCATGCGCTGGTCGCCAGCCCGTACAAGAGCGCCTACGTGGCCGCCAAGCACGGCCTGGTCGGTTTCTCCAAGGTGCTCGCGCTGGAAACCGCCGACACCGACATCACCATCAACACCGTCTGCCCCAGCTACGTGAAGACGCCGCTGGTGGACAAGCAGATCGCCGACCAGGCGCGCACGCGCGGCATCTCCGAGGCCGACGTGGTCAGCCAGGTGATGCTGAAGCCGATGCCAAAGGGTGTCTTCATCGGCCTGGACGAACTGGCCGGCATCACCGCCTTCCTCACCTCACCGGCCGCGCGCAACATCACCGGACAGACGATCGTGGTGGATGGCGGCTGGACCGTGCAGTGAGCATCGGACATTGAAGATCCGCGTCCCGTCGAGAACATGCAGCCTGCTTGCGATCATCGTGCTCGCAGCCTGTAGCGAATCGACGCCGGAACATCCGCTTCGCATCGAGCTCGGACGTCTGTCCGGCTCTCAGGCCAAAGCCTGCGGCTGGGTCGCCGCAGGAGGGGAAACAGACGCAGGTTGGGCCTGTGCCCAAGCGGCCGATGCCGCCGGGCAAGCGTTCTGGTTTGCAATCCAGGGACGCGGCGTCGACTCCGAGGTGTGGGACGCGATTGGACGCGACGCGCACGGCATGCGTTACCACCTGCAATACGACTCCAATCCCTATGGCGAAGCGTCGCTGATGCCTCGCTACTTCCGCGACACCTGCCTTGGGGCGTTCCGCCTGAGGAAAGACGAGAGCACCCGACTCGGGTGTTCAAGGGCAAGGATCGAGACTCGCCAGATGCAGGCACCCGCCCAATGACTTACGCAGAATGCCCAACC
>NZ_JBGFFG010000672.1:0-1258 GCF_056175765.1 Pseudoxanthomonas sp. LjRoot204_2
ATCCAGCACAGGAAGGCGGCATCGAATTCGCGCGCGCCGTAGGGCAGGCGGCTGGCGTCGGCCTGCTGCAGCGTGTAACGGTCGCGGCACCAGGGCATCGTGGCGAGGTTCTGCTTCGCCGCCGCCAACTGCACCTCGTTGAGGTCCACGCAGGTGACGTGCACGTCCGGGAACCGGCGCAGCAGGATTTCGGTCTGCGCCCCGACGCCGCTGCCGACCTCGAGCAGCCGGCGCGCGCCGGTGTAGTCGATGTGGTTGAAGAGCGTGCTTTCCAGCAGCCGGGCCTGCTTCATCAGGCGGGCCTGCTCCACCGATGAGAATCCGTGGAGATAGGTGGGGCTTTCGGTCATCTCGGACATGGCGGGGTTCCTCAGGCGGCGGCGGGCAGGTCCGGCACGGCACCGGCGATGAGTGCATCGAAATAGTCGCGCGTCAGCCGTACCTGTTCGTCCGCGCTCTCGGCACGATTGACCACGGCACGGAAGGCGATGTTCTCCGGGCGATCCTTCGCATACCAGCCCAGGTGCTTGCGGGCGATGCGAACGCCCTGCGGCTCACCATAGAAGCCATGCAAGGCTTCCAGGTGGCCGAGCAGGATGTCGCGGACTTCCTGCAGGGACGGCGGCGGCAGGCGTTCGCCGGTGGCCAGGTAGTGCGCGACCTCGCGGAAGAGCCAGGGACGGCCCTGCGCAGCGCGGCCGATCATCACCGCATCGGCCCCCGTCGTCGCCAGCACGTGCGCTGCCTTTTCCGGCGAATCGATGTCGCCGTTGGCCACGACCGGAATGCGCAGTGCCGCCTTGATCGCGGCGATGGTGTCGTACTCGGCGGTGCCGGTGTAGTGCTGGTCGCGCGTGCGGCCGTGGACGGCCAGCGAGGCGATGCCGCTGGCTTCGGCGATGCGCGCGATGACGGGTCCGTTGCGATGGTCGCAATCCCAGCCGGTGCGGATCTTCAGGGTGACGGGAACGTCGACCGCCTTCACGACGGCTTCCAGGATGCGGCCCACCAGCGCCTCGTCGCGCATCAGCGCCGAGCCGGCCCAGGCATTGCACACCTTCTTGGCCGGGCAGCCCATGTTGATGTCGATGATCTGCGCACCGTGGTCGGCATTGTGGCGCGCGGCATGGGCGAGCTGCTCGGGTTCGGTGCCGGCGATCTGCACGCTGACCGGGCTGGGTTCACCGTCGTGGTCCATCCGGTGCAGCGATTTGTTCGTGTTCCAGAACCGCGGGTCGCTGATGGTCATCTCCGACAC
>NZ_JBGFFG010000673.1:0-1235 GCF_056175765.1 Pseudoxanthomonas sp. LjRoot204_2
CTCATCCACCAACGGTCCCCACTCCGTGTCTCTTTTTGCATCCGTAGAACTCGTACCCGGCGATCCCATCCTGGGGTTGACCGAGGCGTACAACGCCGATCCCCGCACCCGGAAGGTCAATCTCGGCGTCGGCATCTATTACGACGAACAGGGGCGCATTCCCCTGCTCGACTGCGTCCGCCAGGTGGAGCAGGCGCTGGCCGCCGAGGGCAAACCGCGCGGCTACCTGCCGATCGACGGCCTGGCCGCCTATGACACCGCCACCCGCGAACTGGTGTTCGGCAAGGACTCCGGCCTGGTCGCTGCCGGCCGCGTCGCCACGACCCAGACCGTGGGCGGCAGCGGCGCGCTGCGCGTGGGCGCGGACCTGCTGAAGAAGCTGCTGCCGCACGCGACCATCGCGATCAGCAACCCGAGCTGGGAAAACCATCGCGCGGTGTTCGGCGCGGCGGGTTTCGACATCGTCGACTACACCTACTTCGACGACGCCACGCATGGGCTGGACTTTGCCGGCATGCTCGCCGACCTGGGCAAGCTGGAGCCCGGTACCGTCGTGCTGCTGCATGCCTGCTGCCACAACCCCACCGGCGCCGACCTGACGGTCGCTCAATGGACCCAGGTCGCGGCGCTGATGAAGGACCGCGGACTGTTCCCCTTCATCGACATGGCCTACCAGGGCTTCGACAAGGGCATCGCCGAGGATGGCGCGGCCGTGCGCATCGTCGCCGAGGCCGGCATCGACAGCTTCATCGTCGCCAACTCGTACTCCAAGTCGTTTTCGCTGTACGGCGAGCGCGTGGGCGCGCTGTCGGTGGTCGGTCCGGATTCCGCGGCCACCAAGGCCGTGCAGTCGCAGGTCAAGCGCATCATCCGCACCATTTATTCGAGCCCGTCGACGCATGGCGCGGCGCTTGTCGCGGGCGTACTCGCGAGCAGCGAACTGCGCGCGCTGTGGGAACGCGAGCTGGGCGGCATGCGCGAGCGCATCCACGCGCTGCGTGCCGGTCTCGTGGACAAGCTGGCCGCCCTCGGCGCGCCGGACTTCGCCTTCATCCAGCAGCAGGCCGGCATGTTTTCCTACTCCGGCCTGAGCAAGGCCCAGGTGGACAGGCTGCGCGACGAGTTCGGCATCTATGCGGTCGGGACCGGTCGCATCTGCGTGGCCGCGCTGAACCAGCAGAACCTGGCGTACGTGGCGGAAGCGGTGCGCACGGTCAGCCGCGGCTGACCGATAC
>NZ_JBGFFG010000674.1:0-1234 GCF_056175765.1 Pseudoxanthomonas sp. LjRoot204_2
ATCGGACACCGCGACCAGCACGTACTGACCCGGCGCGATACCGGGGTTCGCTTCCACGTACCCATGGTCGAGGTAGCAGTTGGCGGTTTCCACCGTGACGCGGCCGCCTTCCGGCATCGCGTCGCGCGCATTCACGGCGAGATTGAGGATCACGTTCTCCAGCTGGTTGGGATCGGCGTGGGTTCGCCAGAGACCGCCGGCGAGCACGGTTTCCAGCTGCACGTCGCCCCCCAGCGAATGGGTCAGCAGGTCCGACATGCCGGCCACCAGCTTGTTCGCGTCCAGCGACTCGGGTTGCAGGGGCTGCTGACGCGAGAACGCGAGCAACCGCTGGGTCAGCTGGGCCGCACGACGCGCCGCTTCCATCGCGATGTCCACGTAGCGCCTGGCACGCGCATCCTCCGGATCGAGCCGGCCGGCAAGCAGATCGAGCGGGCCGATGATCGCCGCCAGCATGTTGTTGAAGTCGTGGGCGATGCCGCCGGTCAGYTGSCCCACCGCYTCCATCTTCTGGCTCTGGCGCAGGGCATCCTCCACGCGCGTGCGCTCGGCCACTTCCTCGGCGACGCGGCTCTCGAGTCGTTCGTTGAGTTCCCTGAGTTGCGTTTCGGCGGCTTTGCGGCCCGTGACGTCGATCGCCACGCCCACCACCCGCGTGCAACGGTCGCCATCGAACAGGCCCCGGCCCTTCGCGGCCACCCAGCGCGTCACCCCGTCCTCCTTGCCGACCGTGCGGTACTCGACGTCGTAGAGCGCCCGCTGCGCGGGATCGGCCGCGGCGGCGAAGGCCACGCTGGTCCGTTCCAGGTCTTCCGGATGCAGGCCTGCGTAGAAGTCCTCCAGCGAACAAGGCACGTGCGGCGAAATGCCGAACATGGCCTTCGTCCGCGGCGGCCAGATGAGCAGGTCGTTGACCAGGTCCACATCCCAGAAGCCGATGTCGGATGCCTCGGTGGCAAGGCGAAGCCGCTCTTCGCTCTCTGCCAGCGCGGCCTGGGCGGCCTTGCGGGCGCTGAGATCCAGCATTGCGCCGATCATGCGGACCGGCTCGCCGGCGGATCCGCGCAGCACCGTGCCGCGGTCGAGAATGTCGGCGTATCCGCCATCGGCCCGACGGAACCGGTACTCATCCGTCCATGCATCGCCGCCGTGATCGATCACCGCATGGATGCCCTCGCTGACCCGCTCGCGATCGTCGGGATGGATGTTGTCCAGCCACCATTGCGCACTGCTC
>NZ_JBGFFG010000675.1:0-1233 GCF_056175765.1 Pseudoxanthomonas sp. LjRoot204_2
GTGCTGCACCTGTACGTGCTCAAGTTCCTCTATCTCGGCGCCGAAGCGGCCTGGGGCCGGAACCAGGGGGCGCTCTTCGGTTTCGATGCGATGTGGATGGTGTGGGCCGCCGCGGCCGTGCTGGCCGTTGCGCTGTACCCCGCGGTGCGCGCCTTCGCTGGCCTGAAGGCGCGGCGCCGCGACATCGCCTGGCTCAAGTACCTGTGACGGCCATGGCATTTCTTCTTCACAACCCCATGCTGCGCGGCGCCGTCGCGGCTTCGCTGCTGTGGGCCGTGTCGGCGGCGGTCYAGGCCCACGGCATCTGGTTTGCCCAGCGCTCGGGCGACCTGGCGCTGATCTACGGCGAGGGCGGCGACGACCTCGACGCCGCCAAGCGCCTGCCGCTCATCAAGGCGATGGCCGGCTACGACGCGGCGGGCCGCCCGGTGCAGACCGCGCTCGAAGCGGCCGGCAAGCTCGCGCTGGTCGACCTGCGCGAGCAGCCCACCATCGTCGCTGCCGTGCTGGACAACGGCATCTGGACCAAGGCAGCCAACGGGCAGTGGTTCAAGAAACCCAGGGGCGAGGTGCCGGGCGCCTCGGCCAGCGGCCACAACTTCAAGTACGCGGTGCATCTGCGCGCGCCGCTGGCCCGGCCGCTTGGAGGGCTGCCTGGCCATGCACTGCAGATCGTGCCGGTCGATGCCGCGCTGCCCGCGATGCGCGGCGAGCCGCTGCGCCTGCGCGTGCTCTACCGCGGCGAGCCCGCTGCCGGCGTGCCGGTGCTGGCCGACTTCGTCAACGACCCCGATGGCGAAACGGCCCTGACCGGCGCCGACGGCACGGTCACGCTGCCGGTGCGCAACCAGGGACTCAACGTGATCGCCGCCAGGCTCGATGCGCCCGCGGACGATCCCGCCGCCACCGACAAGGTCGAGCACCTGGCCACGCTGTCGTTCCGGCTCGCGCATGCGCCGGAATGAGGAGGAGCAGGACATGATCCGCACGCAATCGGCATTCCCCGCCCCCCGTCCGGCCCCGTGCCGGCGTTTCCCGAGGGCCGGGCGACGCTGCTGGGGCGCCGCACTGATGATGCTCGGCGGTGCCGCGGCCGGTGCCGAAGCCCCGGTTGCCGAAGCCACCGGAGGCTTCGTCGAAGACACGCGATGGAGCCTGCTGAACCGCACCGTCCTTGAACGCCGCGACTACCTGGACGGCGGCAGGAGCAACGGCGGACGCAATGCCGTGCTG
>NZ_JBGFFG010000676.1:0-1232 GCF_056175765.1 Pseudoxanthomonas sp. LjRoot204_2
CGTGATCCGTACGCCGCGCCACGTCGGCGTGCTCAGCCCGATCGTGCACACCATCCCGGTGCAGCTGTTGGCGTACCACACCGCCTTGGCGCGCGGCACCGACGTGGACAAGCCGCGCAACCTGGCGAAGTCGGTGACGGTGGAGTAGTCGTCCATCCAGATGCCGGAGAGAGGACGGGCCGCGCAATGCGGCCCGTTTCTGTTTGGTAAGACGCGAACTTGCGATCAGGAAGCTGCGGTGCCCGCCGTCGGCAGCGCCAATCGCTTTTCCAGATCTTCGCGCATGTCCACCAGCTCGGTGGACAGCTGCTTCCGCTTGGCCATGCCTTCGCGGTGTATCTCGCGGACTTCCTCCACCGTCCGGATCAGGGTTTCGTTGACGGTGCGCAGGGTCTCGATGTCGATCACCGAGCGCTGGTTGGCGCGTGCGGTGCCGACGGCGGTCGCATGCACCAGCTCGGCGTTCTTGCGCATCAATTCGTTGCTGGCGTCGTCGATGGCGTTGGCCAGTTCCACCGCGTTGCGCTGGTCGGCCAGCGACAGCTGGATAGCGAACTGGTTGCGCCACATCGGGATGGTGATGTCGCGCACGGCGCTGAACTTCTCGATCAGCTGGATGGCATTGGCCTGGATCAGGCGGATCATCGGCAGCGTCTGGTCCGCCGCGTGCTGCAGTACCTGCAGGTCGGACACGCGCTTGTCGATCAGGCGCAGCGCGGTGTCCAGGGCGGCGCGGCGCGTACGGGATTCCTGATCCTCCTTGCCCGCCAGCGTCGCCAGCTCCGCTTCCAGTTCGGCGATGCGGACGCGGCCGGCGGCTACGTGCACGCCGAGTTCGCGACGCTCGTCCAGCACGATGTCGTGCATCTGGTCGTACTCGCGTACGCGCTGCTGCTGGATCTGCTGGGTCTTGCCCACGTCGCCCATCAGCTGGTCGATCTGGCGGTTGGTGGAGCTGTAGCGCTGGACCAGGTCGTCCTTGGTCGCGCGCATCCTGTCGATCAGCGGTCCCAGGATCGGCAGCTTGGAGCGGCCATGGAAGGACTCGAGATTCAGCGAGCGCGCGATGCGCACGACTTCGCCCAGCTTGTCGCCGCTGCTGTCGAGGTCGGCATTGCGGACCTTGTCCAGCAACTGCGTGCTGAAGGCGCTGGTCTTGGTGGTCGCTTCACGGCCATAGGTGTGCAGGTTGCCGGGCGCGATGTCCTGCAGCGCCTTGGTCGCCTCCTGGA
>NZ_JBGFFG010000677.1:0-1232 GCF_056175765.1 Pseudoxanthomonas sp. LjRoot204_2
GTTTGCAGGATGCGAGGCCTGCGGTAACGCGGAACCCGAATCACGCCATGAAGCACGTCCTTGTCTGCCTTGCGCTGCTGGCGCCCGTCGCGCATGCGGCACCCGCCAACGATGCCTTCGACATCGCGGTGGAACAGACCTTCGAGCGATATCGGTTGCCCGGATTGGCGGTGGGCGTCATCCGCGATGGCGACATCGTCTACACCCGTACGCTCGGCGAACGGGAGGCCGGTGGCGGCGGGAAGATCGACAACGACACGCTGTTCAAGATCGCGTCCAACAGCAAGGCGATGACGGCGGGCGTGCTCGCGCGCCTGGTCGATGCCGGCAGGCTGAAGTGGGACGACCCGGTCATCAAGCACCTGCCGCAGTTCCGCATGCACGACCCGTGGGTCACGCAGCAGATGCAGGTGCGGGACCTGCTGATCCACAACAGCGGCCTGGGCCTGGGTGCCGGCGACCTGATGCTGTGGCCCGAACCGAACCGCTTCACCCGCGCCGACATCATTGCAGGCCTGCAACATCTGAAGCCCACGCACAGCTTTCGCGCCGACTATGCCTACGACAACCTGCTGTACGTCGTGGCGGGTGAGGTCGCGGCCGCCGCAGGCGGTGCGTCGTACGAGGAACTGGTGAAGCGCGAACTGTTCCAGCCGCTCGGCCTGTCGCGCTGCCAGGTGGGCGAGTGGAACCGGACCGAAGTCGGCAACGTGGCGCAACCGCATATGCGCACGCCGCAGGGCAACCGTGTCATCCGCGAGGACGGCGACATCGTCCCCAACGTCACGTCGATGGCGGCCGGCGGCATCCGCTGCAGCCTCGATGACATGCTGGCGTGGATGCGCATGTGGTTATCGCCGGATGCGGCGCCTGCGTGGCTGTCGCCGGTACAGCGCAAGGCCGTGTGGACCGCGCACATGCCCATGCCGGTGAGCGCGCGCATGCGCGCGTGGGACAACACCCATGTCTCGGCCTATGGCTATGGCTGGCGCCTGTCGGACGTGGATGGGGCGTGGAAGGTTGCGCACACCGGCACGCTGGCCGGCATGTACTCGTCCGTCATCCTGCTGCCCGACCAGCGCACGGGGATCGTCATCCTCATCAACGGCGAAGGCGAAGCCGCGCGCACGGTACTGGGGCAGGTACTGACCAAGCACTTCACCGATCCGCAATCGATGCCCACGGTCGACTACTACGCAGGTCTGCTGGATCACGAGCGTGCAGGCGAGCGG
>NZ_JBGFFG010000678.1:0-1232 GCF_056175765.1 Pseudoxanthomonas sp. LjRoot204_2
ACCCTAAGAGGGACGCGGCCAGTGCCGCGACTCACGCACAACTGGTGCAGCTCAAGGTGCCACCTCACAGCATAGAGGCAGAGCAGGCTGTCTTGGGCGGTCTCATGCTCGCCCAGGAGATGTTCGACGTCGTGAGCGAGAAGCTGGAGGGTCGCGACTTCTATCGTCGCGATCACCAGCTGATCTGGCAGGCCATGGCGCAGCTGGCGGAAGAAACTTCGCCATTCGATGCCGTAACGCTCGGCGAGTGGTTCGTGAACCAGGGGGCGAGCGAGCTGGTCGGCGGCGGCGCCTACCTGGTGGAGCTTGCCTCGACCACGCCTTCGGCTGCGAACATCGAAGCGTATGCGGATATCGTCCGCGAGAAGGCGCTACTACGTCGCCTGATCGATGAAGGCACGCAGATCGTCAATGCCGCCTTCAATCCGGGGCATCGCGAAGCGCAGGAGATTGTCTCCGAAGCAGAGCAGCGGGTGTTCTCGGTGGGGCAGGATGCTCGCGACGTCGACCGTGAAGCAACGACGGCTTCCTCGACCCTGAAGAAGGTATTCGAGACGCTGCGTGTCCAGTCGGAGCGTGGCGGCGGTATCACCGGCCTGCCGACCGGCTACGTCGATTTGGACGAGCTCACTGCCGGCCTTCACCCTACGGATCTCATCATCCTGGCAGCGCGCCCTGCCATGGGTAAGACAACCCTGGCCGTCAACATCGCCGAGTACACCGCCATCACGTCCAAGAAGGCGGTGGCAGTGTTCAGCATGGAAATGTCCTCGGAGCAGTTGACCCAGCGCATGGTGTCCTCGCAAGGCCGTGTCCATGCCACCCGGCTGCGACGGGCCCAGCTGGAAGATCAGGACTGGGCACATGTCACCGCGGCAATTCGCATCATTCAGAACGCCTCGCCCATTCTGATCGACGATACGCCGGGCCTCTCACCTGAGCGCTTGCGCTCCAAGGCCCGCCGGCTGAAGCGTGAGCATCCAGATCTTTCACTGATCGTGATCGACTACCTGCAGCTGATGGCTGTACCCGGCAACAGCGAGAACCGTGCAACCGAGGTCTCCGCAATCACACGCGCCCTGAAGGGTCTGGCGAAAGAGCTCAATGTGCCGATCATCGCACTCTCGCAGCTCAATCGCAGCCTGGAGACGCGTTCGGACAAGCGCCCCGTGATGGCGGATCTGCGCGAGTCTGGCGCCATCGAGCAGGATGCAGACATGATCGTCTTCATC
>NZ_JBGFFG010000679.1:0-1228 GCF_056175765.1 Pseudoxanthomonas sp. LjRoot204_2
TCCCTGAACACTGAAATCCGGTAGGGTGATGGAAAACCGCCCGCCAAGCCGCATATTGTCGGCATAGGCCCCGGAGGCAACCATGTTCAGCAAAGATCTCGAGCAGACCATCGGCCAGTGCTACAAGCGCGCCCGTGAAGCTCGGCACGAATTCATGACCGTCGAGCACCTGCTGCTCGCGCTCCTCGAAAACCCCTCGGCACAGGCCGTCCTGAAGGCGACCGGTGCGGATGCCAACCGCCTGCGCGCCGACCTCGAGCAGGCCATCGAAGCCTCGGTCTCGCGGCTGGCCGAGGACGACGGCCGCGATACCCAGCCGACGCTGGGCTTCCAGCGCGTGCTGCAGCGCGCCGTGTACCACGTGCAGTCCTCCGGCAAGAAGGAGGTCACCGGCGCCAACGTGCTGGTGGCGATCTTCGGCGAGAAGGACTCGCACGCGGTCTACTTCCTCAACCAGCAGGATGTCACCCGGCTGGACATCGTCAACTACCTGTCCCACGGGATCGCCAAGCAGGGTGAGGAGAACGATGCGGGCGGGTCCTCGGACGGCGAGGGCAAGGCGGAAGGCGCGGAGGGCGAGGGCAAGGGCGATGCCCTGACCGAGTTCGCCAGCAACCTGAACGAGATGGCCCGGCAGGGCCGGATCGATCCGCTGGTCGGTCGTGGCGACGAGATCGAGCGGACCATCCAGGTGCTGTGCCGCCGCCGCAAGAACAATCCGCTCTACGTCGGCGAGGCCGGCGTGGGCAAGACCGCGCTGGCCGAGGGCCTGGCCAAGCGCATCGTCGAAGGCGAGGTGCCCGACGTGCTGCTGGATGCCGTCATCTACTCGCTGGACCTCGGCGCGCTGGTAGCGGGCACCAAGTACCGCGGCGACTTCGAGAAACGCCTGAAGGGCGTTCTGGCTTCGATCAAGAAGATTCCCGGTGCCATCCTGTTCGTCGACGAGATCCACACCATCATCGGTGCCGGATCGGCCAGCGGCGGCACGATGGATGCCTCGAACCTGATCAAGCCGGCGCTGGCATCGGGCGAACTGCGTTGCATCGGCTCCACCACGTTCCAGGAGTATCGCGGCATCTTCGAAAAGGATCGTGCGCTTGCGCGCCGTTTCCAGAAGATCGACATCGTCGAGCCGACCGTGGGCGAGACCTACGAAATCCTGCAGGGCCTCAAGCCCAAGTACGAAGCGCACCACGGCGTGACCTACGCCGACGATGCGCTGCAG
>NZ_JBGFFG010000680.1:0-1222 GCF_056175765.1 Pseudoxanthomonas sp. LjRoot204_2
CCTATGCCCCGTGCGGCGCGCCTTCGCCCGGCGCCTGGCTCAGTTGTCCTTGACGATCTTCCAGCTCTTTCCTTCGTCCGTGGACCGCACGATCAGGTTTTCGGGCAGAAAGGCGATCAGAGAGCCATCGGCCCGGTCCACCATCATCTGGCGCACGGCGTAGGGATTCGTCATTCCCGGCGAGCTGCCGGTCTGTGACCAGCTCCTGCCGCCGTCCCGCGTGGTCATCAATCCCAGCTTTCCGGGCATCAGGCTGGGGGCGACAGGGCCCACCGCATATGCCGTCTGCCGGTCCTTGAAGGCGATCGTCACGACGAAACGGCTGGTGTCGAGATCGGCCCAGGTTTGCCCCCAATCGGGCGAAAGCAAGGTGGTTTTTGTCATCACCACCGTCTGGGACACCAGGGTGCCGTCGGGCAAGGCATTCACGTCGAGGGTGGAGCGACCATTGCTGGAGCGAAACAGCGTGCGGCCATCGGTGGCATGGAGGTCGCCGTTGGGCATCATCACGCCCGCGCGCTCCGGCTGGCCGAAGCTCATGCTGCGCTGCCATGGCACGTTGATCGAGCGGGAATCGGAAAACTCCCCGAGCTTTTGCCACACGCCGGCATCAAGATCCTTCGAGGCGTAGACGGTCCAGAGGCTGTCGCGGCGCGAGATCGCAACCACGCCCCCATCGCGCATCGGCTGCGCCAGTTGGATAAGCCCGTCATCGGGCGGTACCAGGCTCTTCCAAGTCAACCCCTCGTCGGAAGAGTGGCGCAGAAGGCCTTCCTCGCCCGCTGCCAGCAGCCCGCCGCGGTAGGGGCGGACCGAGAGCACCTCGCGCCAGGAACCCACGTCGAGTTCCTTCCAACGGCTCTCTCCGCTCTTGCGCCACAGCACCTTCCCGAGCTTGCTGCCGGCCATGAATTCGCCGTCGGCCGTCTGCGTCAGGCCATGCCAGATGGACGCCAGGCGCTTGACCTGCGGCGCCAGCGCAGCGCGGCGGTCGAGATCGAGCGTGGGAACGAAGCCATGCTGCGGACGGCCGCGGGTCTGCGCCGCCAATGCGGGATACAAGGTCTCGAAGGTCTTCTGCAGCTCAGCCTCCGGTGGCACATAGGCAACGACAAAGCGCGTGCCCAGGCGCGGCTGGATCAACAGCGTTCCAAGCAGCGTGACTTCGCCGCGCACCACGTCGAAGCTGCCGAACTTCGCATCGATGGGATAGAAGTAGCTC
>NZ_JBGFFG010000681.1:0-1218 GCF_056175765.1 Pseudoxanthomonas sp. LjRoot204_2
GAATCAGTTCGCCCGCCATCCCTCACAGCTCTATCAGGCCTTCCTCGAAGGGTTGGTGATGTTCGTCGTGCTGTGGACGGTCTCGCGCAAGCCGCGGCCGCGCTACCTCGTGTCGGGCCTGTTCGCGCTGATGTACGGCGTATTCCGCTTCCTGATGGAATTCGTCCGCGTGCCGGATGAAGGCCATTACGTCGCCTGGGGCTGGCTGACAAAGGGCCAGGTGCTCAGCGTGCCGCTGGTGATGCTGGGCCTGTACCTGCTGTGGCTGTCGCGTCGTGCGCCGACGCTGCAGCCCGTCGTTCCCGCGCCGGTCGCCGGCAAGTAAACCGTGAAGCCTTTCGCCGGAGACCAGGCATGAAGCAATACCTCGACCTGTTGCGCCATGTGCTGGAACAGGGTGCCGAGAAGTCCGACCGCACCGGCACCGGCACCCGCAGCGTGTTCGGCTGGCAGATGCGCTTCGACTTGAACGAAGGCTTCCCGCTGGTCACCACGAAGAAGCTGCACCTGCGCTCGATCATCCACGAGCTGCTGTGGTTCCTGAAAGGCGAAACCAACATCGCCTACCTGAAGGACAACAAGGTCAGCATCTGGGACGAATGGGCCGACGAGCACGGCGAACTGGGCCCCGTGTACGGCAAGCAGTGGCGCAGCTGGGAGGGCGCCGACGGCAAGACCATCGACCAGATGCAGTGGCTGGTGGACGAGATCAAGCGCAATCCGGATTCGCGCCGCCTGGTGATCAGCGCCTGGAACGTCGCCGAACTGCCGAAGATGGCGCTGATGCCGTGCCACTCGCTGTTCCAGTTCTACGTCGTCGACGGCAAGCTCAGTTGCCAGCTCTACCAGCGCAGTGGCGACATCTTCCTCGGCGTGCCGTTCAACATCGCCAGCTACGCACTGCTGACGCATATGGTGGCGCAGGCGACGGGCCTCGGTGTCGGCGACTTCGTGCACACGCTGGGCGATGCGCACCTGTATTCGAACCACTACGACCAGGCGCGCGAGCAACTGTCGCGTGAGCCGCGCGCGCTGCCGAAGCTGCACCTCAATCCCGACGTCACCGACCTGTTCGGCTTCACCTTCGATGACATCGAGATCCACGACTACGATCCGCATCCGGCGATCAAGGCGCCGGTGGCGGTTTAGCGGATGCGGATTTCGCTGGTCGCCGCCCTCGATCGCCATCGCGCCATCGGACGCGACAACGACCTGCCC
>NZ_JBGFFG010000682.1:0-1216 GCF_056175765.1 Pseudoxanthomonas sp. LjRoot204_2
CGACATGGGTTGCGTCCACGCGCGGCATCATCACTTCGGCCGCATCCGGGAACACGCGGCGAAGCTCGGCCAGCGCGATCTTGATTTCCTTGCGCACGAACGCCTCACCGCCCCAGCGCTTGGGATTGCCGAATCCCAGTTTCCGCAGGCCGTCTCGCTGCACATCGGTCAGGTGCGACGCGCCGGTRACTTCGAGGCGAACAGAGCCCCAGGCCTTCTTGCTGGCCACCAGGCGGATCGACGGGTGCTGTGCGTTGAGTTGCACCCACTTCACGAGAGCGGGCGTCTGGGGGGCGTTCTGGTTGCTCATAGGTGTCCTCTTTCGGTGCGTGCGGGGATGTGCAGCAGACTCAGCGGCTCATGCCGGGGCCAGAGGCCTCGGCAGGCGCTTCCACCTGCGGCTCATCAGGAATTTCGATCGCTATGCCCAGGGCTTCACCCTGGCGCTTGAATTCGTTCAGCGCATCGCGCGACATGCTCGCCACGCTCTCCAGCCATGCGCGCTGCTCTTCCGGCTCGTACGGGTGCCACGTGGCGTCGTGCTCTTCGGCATCACACTCGGTGCCTGCGCCATCCAGGTAGCGTCCTTCCGGTGCCGACCCATTGCGGATCTCTGCCAGCACAGAAACCAACTTCAAGGCCGCCGCCAAAGGAATGGTCATTTCGCTCACGTCAACTTCCTATCTGGGGTGCTTCAAGAATGATGGCGGCGCCAGTACAGGCCGCCGCCATCCCAGGGGACCGATGTGGATCGGTTCGGTTACGGGCGCGGCGCCGAGGACTCTTCGGCTTCGGCCACTTCTTCATTCACCGCTTCGTCTTCGTCGACGTCGTCGTGCGCTTCGGCATCCAGCTCCACCTTCGGCGCGATGTGCGCGGTCGGCAGGTCGGCGGCGGTGAAGCGGCCCGGCTCATCGGTGATGACGTTGATCGGGCTGAAGCCGGAGATCTCTTCGGTACGCGCGATACCCGGCAGGATCACCTTGGCGAAGGACTGGGGGTCCTTGCCGAAGATCACCTCGTAACGGCCGGCGTTGCCCTTCTTGACGTCGTTGACCAGCTTGAACGCCGCGTTGTCGTCCTTGAACGGGTTGCCCGCGTAGGTCATGCGGTAGCCCGGGATGGATTCCAGCACCAGCGCACCGGCGGCCAGGCCTTCGTACAGCTTTTCGTTCGGCACGCCCTTGAAGATGTTCTTGGATTCCAGGTCCTTGAT
>NZ_JBGFFG010000683.1:0-1212 GCF_056175765.1 Pseudoxanthomonas sp. LjRoot204_2
GTTCCAGTCCCACCACGTCGGCGTCGGTATCCGCCCCGCCCTTCGGCCGCACGTGCACGCGCCGCGCCACTAGGTCCACCCAGTGCAGACGCGGGTGGGTGTCGTCCTCCACGTCGATGCAGGCCACCTCACTGGCGCGCAGCGCGGCGTCCAGCATCAGCAGGCACATGGCGCGGTCGCGCAGGTCCAGCGGCGCCTGCGTGCCAATCGCGGCCACGACGCGCTTCAGCGGTTCCAGTTCCGGCGCCACCACGGCGCGCGGGCGGAAGGTGATGCGCACGTCCGTGGTGGGGTCGCGCAGCGCGTAACCCTCGCCGATAGCCCACTGGAACAGGCTGTGCAGGGTCATGTGCTTGCGGTGCGCGGTGCGGCGCGACCAGCCGCGTTCCTGCATGCCGGCATCGATCCAGCGATTGACCAGGCGTTCGTCCACCTGTCCGGCCAGCGCCACGCCCATGCGCAGGGCGAACACGACGAAGTGGCGCAGGTCGCTGCCGTACGCCAGCAGCGTGTTGCGTGCTGCGCCGCGAACGCGCAGGCGTTCCAGAAACAGGTCAACCATCGGCGTCAGGTGCAGCGACGACAGCGTGGTCGGCGGCGTGGGGCCAGTGCTGCGGCTTCGGAAGGCGATGACGTTCATGCGGCCACCGCCTGTTTCCCTGCGGCACGCAGTGCGTTGGCCTGCTGCTGGGCTGCTTCATACTCGCTTCCCAGGATTTCCTGCATGTGCGGTGCGAGGGTCGCGGCCGTCGCCACGTAGAGATAGTCGGCATGGTCGAAGTAGGCGATGCCGACGAACAGCAGGCATCCCCAGTCGGTCCCCATCGCCGCGTAGAGCCCCTCGTCGCCGACGTGATCGCGCGGCCGGCGCGCCTCCCAATCAACCAAGCGCCGCTTGTGGGCCTCTCGCTCTTCGGGCGTCCACGTCGTGCGCGTGGGCGGCCGGGACCGCGGGCGCTGGGCGCCATGTTCGTCGGGTGCCGTCCAGAAGGTCGTCGGCTTCGGCGGCGTGAAGATGATGCCGCCGAAGTACGTGTCGGTGATGGTGCTAAGAATCGCCGGCTTGCCGCCGAAGTCGAAGGCAAACGAGGTGGCACGATCCCGTAGAGTCCGGCGGGCTTCGCGCTGGGCGCTGATCGCGCGCAGCACGTCAGGATGGTTGGTCTTGTAGTAGCGGACGGCCTGCATGGTCAGCCCTCCGCCTTCGACAAC
>NZ_JBGFFG010000684.1:0-1207 GCF_056175765.1 Pseudoxanthomonas sp. LjRoot204_2
GTCCCGCAGCTTCCAGGGAACCGATCTCGAAGACGACGGACGGGTCGATCGCGTCGACGAATTCCTGACCGTCCGCGGCACGGTCACACGCGTCACCGACTGATCCAATCAGCCCTTTCGCGCCCACCCGGTAGACGGGCTCCAAATAGCCAAGCACGACGGACGCCCGGTCAAAGTCAGTGTGATCCCGGGGGTTCACGAGAAGGCGCTGCGCGACGTCGAATGCGCCGCTCAGCACTGCTGCGCGATGGGCGCCATTCTTGACGCTGTCCACGTACGCGGGTAGAAGGATTCGGCCGATTGCTGCAGCCGAGTCGGTTGGATCGAACCCGCCGAGAGCGATGCGGGCACGGAAATCGAACGCAGTGCCAACCAGCTGGTTCGGGAGACCCGGACGCGCGGGCACCAGCGCAGGGGCTCCGGCGAGCGTCGTTAGGCCCAACGCATCCGCGACGCTGCGCGCACCAATCCCCTGCCTCTGGATACCCGCGATTCGCGGCGACGCCCCGTCGAGATACGCCCGAAGCGGTGAGTCGGGGTCGTCCAGGAGTTTCGTGAAACTCACAGTTCCCCCAATTCTCGGCTCGCTAGAACCCTACCGATGCGACACGTCGCCTCAGCTTTGTCAGCGTACGCACATTTGTGTTGCGAGGGACTGCCACGAGAGGAGCGCGCATGGAGGTACTGATTCTCGCGGTTGAACGCGCTGCGCTCGCATCCATGCGGTGACTTGTCGCGGACAGGTCGCGTTGCGCGAGAGCAGCTTCCGTTGACCGGTCGGCGGAGGCGTTGCCGCTACGAAGGAGTTCCGCGGGTGTCATCCGCTGCGACGCCGCGCGTTTCGTTGCTGGGCTCATACCGGCTGAGGGCTGAGTCGTAGGGGAATGTGACTCACGGCCAGCGCACATCATCAGCAGATCACGAGCCCACGCGAACGTCGCTCTGGGCTCGTGAGATCCTTGCCATCATGGAGCTCGAGACCCCGACTAAACCGCGGGAGATGCATGCATGGGCCCTGGCAGCTGACGCAGCCGGGAAGCCGCCTTGCGAGTTCGTCGAAGCCGGGCATCTGGGTCCGGGCGTAGTCCCTTTCGAGCCGAACAATGGTCAGGGCGTGGCACGCTTCGCCACCTCTCGGGGTCTCCGCACTGATGCGCAGTCGTGGCTCCCGAGAGACGGTGGCGGACGTTCATTGAGGAGGGTTGGG
>NZ_JBGFFG010000685.1:0-1202 GCF_056175765.1 Pseudoxanthomonas sp. LjRoot204_2
ACCAGGGTGGGGATGTCGAACTTCTTCAGGTCGTCGCGGAAGTCGGTGGCCGAGAACGCGGCGATCGAGTCGTACGTGTTCTTGTGGCCACCCTGCATGCCCTGCGCCCACCAGCTGTCGATCAGGCCCTGCGATACCTTCGCGCCCGGACGGTTGAAGCCGTAGAACGGGCCGGACGGGATGTCCTTGTAGAGCTGCGCACGGTTGTCCAACTGGCCTTTGCGGATGCCATCGAACACTTCGATCGGCAGGCCGCCCGGGTTGTCCGCGGTTTTCAGCATGAGCGGCGGAACCGCGCTGATCAGCACCGCCTTCTTCACCCGGCCGGTGCCGTGGCGACCGATGTAGCGCGCCACTTCGCCGCCGCCGGTGGAGAAGCCGACCACGGTGACGTCCTTCAGGTCGAGTGTGTTGATCACGGTGGCGAGGTCATCGGCATAGTGATCCATGTCGTTGCCGTCCCACGGCTGGCTGGAGCGGCCGTGGCCGCGGCGGTCGTGCGCCACCACGCGGTAGCCCTTGGAAGCCAGGAAGATCATCTGCGACTCCCAACTGTCCGAAGACAGCGGCCAGCCATGGCTGAAGGTCACGACCGGACCGTTCTTCGGGCCCCAGTCCTTGTAATAGAGCTGCACACCGTCGGCGGTGGTGATGGTGCTGGCGGTGCGTTCTGCGGCCACCGGCGCGGTGGCCGGTGCGGCCTGGGCGGTCATTCCGGCCTGGGTGGCGACGGCCAGCATGCTGGCGGCAAACGTGCGGGTGAGCGTGTTCATGGGATTGGATTCCTGTGGAGGGTGGTCAGGAACAGCGGTCAGTCGGCGATCGCCAGCGTCACGTCGATGTTGCCTCGCGTGGCGTTGGAGTACGGGCAGACGATGTGTGCAGCGTCGACGAGGGCCTGCAGCTGGTCGCGGGCGATGCCGGGTGCAGCGATGGTCAATTCCGCCTGGATACCGAAGCCGGTGGGGATCTGGCCGATGCCGACCTTGCCGGTGACGGTGGTGGTGCCAGGCAGGCTGATCTTCTGCTTGCCGGCGACGAACTTCAACGCACCCAGGAAGCACGCCGAGTAGCCGGCGGCGAACAGCTGCTCGGGGTTGGTGCCCGGGCCACCGGCGCCGCCCAGTTCGCGCGGGGTCGACAGCGTGACGTCCAGCGCGCCGTCGGACGAGGTGGCCTGGCCTTCGCGGCCACCCGAGGCG
>NZ_JBGFFG010000686.1:0-1200 GCF_056175765.1 Pseudoxanthomonas sp. LjRoot204_2
CCTCATCGCATGCAATCGCCCGACATCGCCGACGGCGGCGATTGCTGCCCATGCAAGGCCCGGATCGCGGCCCCTGTCACAAAACCCGGCGTCCGGCCGTCTTGTATCTCGTGCGGCCCGAATGGCTGCGGCCTTCATCTTCTTGACTGGATCATCGAATGAAAAAATCTGCGCTCGAGGCATTTCCCAACGCGGGCAAGCGGGTCGTCGCCGTCCGACGCCGCACGGGCCTGCCCGCGGCGCGGGCGTTGCGAGGGCTGACGAGTGGGTGACATGTACGGCATCGCGGCGCGCTCCACGTCATCGCAGGCGCATGCCGGCGCGTCGCAGGGGCCGAGCGAGGTCCGCTGGCGCTTTGGCGCGTTCATCGTCTGGGAGGCCCAGCGCCGGCTCGAAAGACTCGGGCAGAGCGTGCGCCTGGGCTCCCGCTCGTTCGAACTGCTGCTGCAACTGCTCAGGCGCGTGGGCGAAGTCGTGGGCAAGGACGAGCTGCTCGCCACCGTCTGGGCCGGGGTGGTGGTCGAGGAGTCCAGTGTGCGGGTCCACATCTCCGCGCTCCGCAAGGCCTTGGGGGAGCCGCAAGACGGGGACAACTGCAAGGAATGGATTTCGAACATTCCCCTGCGCGGCTACCGGTTCAATGGAACGGTTTTTCGCGAACAGGTCGGCATGCCGACCGAGGATCGGCCGGGGGCGGCGGCCCTGGCGTTCGCGAAGCTGCCGGAGCGCCTCACCCGGCGTGTGGGCCGCGACGCCGACATGGCGCGCGTGCTGGCGGCGCTCGCCACGCGCCGGCTGGTCACCATCGTCGGCGCCGGCGGCATCGGGAAGACCCGTGTCGCCATCCATGCGGCCGATTGCCATGCAGAACGCACGGCCATGCAATTGGCCTTCATCGATCTCTCGCCGCTGGTCTCGCAGGCCCATCTGGCGAGCACGGTGGCCCGGTCGCTCGGCGCGCCGCCGGACACCCCCGACACGACGCGGGCCATCCTCCAGAGGCTGGCGGACCGCGATGTGCTCCTGYTGATCGACAACTGCGAGCACATGCTGGACGCACTGGCGCCGCTCATCGCCGAACTGCTCGGCGCCCTGCCCGACCTGCGCGTCCTCGCAACCAGCCGGGAGGCCATTCGCATCGAGGGAGAACACGTCGAGCGGCTGTCGCCGCTCGCGGTGCCCGACGCGCAGTGTGCCGAC
>NZ_JBGFFG010000687.1:0-1200 GCF_056175765.1 Pseudoxanthomonas sp. LjRoot204_2
CACGGAGATATGGGGAGTGGCTGAACAATGAGCGACTACGTGTTCATCAGTGATCGGACCGGCCAGGCTGCGCAGATCGTCGACAACCGGGCGTCTGCCCTGATCGCGGCGCTGGGGTATCGCGCTGAAGGCACGGAGCGGTTCGTCTCAGCGAACCGACGCATGGCAGCCATGCAGTTCTCACGCTCGACTCACCTCTATCGTGCCGGCGACCAGAGGCACACGGATCGAGACGGAGCCGTCACCCTCCTCAAAGGCCACGCGATCAGGCGCGGGCGGGACGACGCGCATCTCCTACCTGCCGAGGCGATCGCCCGCGAGATCAGAGGCGGAGGCTCGCCGACCCTGCGCGAACGCCTCGCCGGCGACTACGGTATCTGTCACTTCGATGGAGATGACGCGGCCTTCGTCAGCGACCCCCTGTCCATGGTTCCGCTCTTTTACCACCAGGCGTCAGACGGGACAAGCATCGTCGCGACGCGGCCCCGTCTGATTCAGGCTTTGGTGCCGCACTTGGGCTTCGATTTCAGAAGCCTCGCTTGGCAGGCCATCGCCTTCTGGCCGCTGGGCGAGGACACCCTCGTCAGCGGCATTCGTCGCGTTCCGCAAGGCGGCTGGCTCGGGGTCAAAGACAGCCGAGTCCTGGTCCATCAGCGCCCCCTCTCGTATCTGAATCGGCAAGACGGCGGCGAGATGCGGGCAGAACTTCAACGGGACCCGGAGGCGGTGCTGGACCGTGTGATCGGCGAGATGGCTGCCTCGCTCAGAGCAGTGTTCGACACGGGAGCGAGGGTGAATCTGGCGCTCACGGGTGGTCGCGACTCACGAGCCATCGCCGCTCTGGCCACCATGACCGGGCCGCTGCCAACCACCCTCTCGGCTTTCTCGAACGGTGTCCCTGACCACCCAGACGTGGCTGTCGGACGTAGCGTGGCGGACGCTATCGGCGCGGAGTTCACCAACAACATTCCCAAGCCGGCGAGCTTCTCCTCCGGAGACATATTCAGGCAGCGACTTGGAGCGGTCTTCCGCTACGACGGAATGCTGCCGGTCTGGGATGGTGGAGGAAGCCCGGGCATTTCGCCCGCGGTCCTGCTCCAGGGCCACGTGGGTGAGGTGTATCGGGACAAGTGGTTCAGCACTCCCTATGATTCCCCCGAGGACTTCGCTCGTAGGATGTTTGCAGGAAACAATGTCGAC
>NZ_JBGFFG010000688.1:0-1197 GCF_056175765.1 Pseudoxanthomonas sp. LjRoot204_2
GGGTTCGGCCACCTCGGTCACCTGCAGCGGCTGTTCCGCAATCTCCGGCAACGGCACCTCGCGCAGCGGTAAGGGCGGCATGTCCACCGCAACCTCCGGTGCATCAGCGTCCGAAGGCGGGGGCGTTTCGGTCGGCTGCGGCGGAGTCGAGGTCAGTGACGGCGCAGCGGCGGTAGACGCCGTCGCCGCTGCGGTCTGCTCGCTGGCGGTCTCGCCCGCCTGCACGGCACCGCCCACGTCATCCGGGCTGCCGTCGCCGACCATCTCCAGCCTCACGCGACTGCTGTCGCCGGCATCGGGCAGCGGTGGCGGAATCTGCACCAGCGCCACCCACAGCAGGAACAGGAAGAACATCAGGTGCAGCAGGCTGCTGCTGAAACCCGCGAGCCAGCGCATCCAGCGCTCTTCGCGCGGCGGCGGACCCCAGCCCTGATAGAACAGCGACCGTAACGCAGTCAGCCGGCTGGGCAGGAACGGTGGCGCGATCCGGGCGCGCGGCGCACGCAGCGCGACCGCATCGACGATGCCATCGGCCTTCTCGCGGGTGATGCGGCCCAGTCGCTCCGGCAAGGCACGCAACCACAGGCCCCAGCCAAACGGCAGGCCGGTCTGGCGCTCGACGATGGTGGCCGCCTTGCGCGGCAGCAGGTGTGCGATGACGTCGGTGGCGTTCGTCACCGGCGCAGGACCCCGTCAGGCCGCGTTGCCGCGCGGGATGTAGGGCGCGTCGCCCGTTTCATGGTCGGTGGCATCGCGCACGGCGGTGACGCCAGGTACGCGTGCCATCAACGTCTTCTCGATACCTTGCTTGAGCGTGACGTCCGCCATGCCACAGCCGTGGCAGCCGCCACCGAACCGCAGCCACACCACGCCATCGCCGCCGACTTCTTCGACCGCCACACGGCCCTTGTGCGACGCCAGTTGCGGATTGATCTCGTTGTCGACGACCCAGCGCACGCGCTCGACCAGCGACGCCGCGTCGCCGGGCGCTTCGCCCTTGATGCGCGGCGCCTTGATGGTCAGCTGGGTGCTGGCGCCTTTCAGCACGTAGTCGATGTCGGCGCCGTCAAGCCAATGCACGCTGGCGGCATCGACATACAAGGTGAACCCGTCGCAATCCACGGCCCATTCATCGCCGGCCAGGTCGTGCGGCTCGGCGAATTCCAGCCGCGCATCGGCCTGCGCGGTGCCCGGATG
>NZ_JBGFFG010000689.1:0-1195 GCF_056175765.1 Pseudoxanthomonas sp. LjRoot204_2
CTCTGGCGCGATATCGCCCATGCCGGCACGGCGCGCGTTCGCCATCACCTTCGCCGCTTCCTGGTTGAGGCGCTCGATGCCTTCGTCCGAATCCGAATGCACGATCGCGCAACCGTTCGCCGGGCGATCGACGAGTGCGATGTTCTCCTGGATGCCGTCGAAGGCCTCCATCTTGAAGCCCCACCAGTCGGCCCACAGCGCGCCGCAGACGTTCTCCTGCGCCAGCCGGTCGGCGATCTTGTACGCCTCCACGCCATGATGGAAGGCAGCGACCTTGAAGCCGAATTCCTTGGCCAGGTCGAGCATCGTGGTCATCTCGTCGGCGCGGTAGCAGTGGATGTGCACCAGGATCTCGCCGTTGATCGCGCCGGCCAGCGTGTCCAGCTTCAGGTCGCGCTTGCCGCCGGCGTCGCCACCGCTGTCGGTGCCGTCGCCGCCGCTGGCGCGCTCCCACCAGCGTTTCTTCTTGGGCTGCTGCGGCTTGGGCGCACTCTTCTTCAGGTACTCGCTGGCATCGATGAACGCGGCGCGATAGCCGGCCACGTTGCCCATGYGCGTGGACGGGCCGGCCTTGCCGCCATAGACGCGCTTGGGGTTCTCGCCGCAGGCCATCTTCAGGCCCCACGGGGCACCCGGGAATTTCATGCCCTGGTAGCTGGTGGACGGCACGTTCTTCAGCGTCACGCCGCGGCCCCCGACCAGGTTGGCCGAGCCGGGCAGGATCTGCAGCGAGGTGATGCCGCCGGCCAGGGCGGTGTGGAACCCCGGGTCCTGTGCCCAGATCGAATGCTCCGCCCACACGTTCGCGGTCACCGGCGCGGTCGCCTCGTTGCCGTCGCTGTGCGCCTTCACCCCCGGACTGGGATACACGCCCAGGTGCGAGTGCACATCGATCAGTCCCGGCGTCACCCACTTGCCGGTCGCGTCAACGCGCGTGGCGCCTTCGGGCACGGAGAGGCCGCGGCCCACCGCCGCCACCTTGCCGTCGGCCAGCAGCACGTCGGCGCCGTCCAGGCGCTCGCCGGTGCCGGTCAGCACGGTGGCGTTGGCCAACAGCACCGGCCCGGACGCGAGGGCACGGTAGGTACTGGGATRAGGGTCCTGCGTGAAGCGGGACGCGGGCGTGGCGGCGTGCGCGCCGGCGCCCAGCGCAGCCAKGACCAGCCCGGCCAACAAGGTCATTCGCATCGTGTAT
>NZ_JBGFFG010000690.1:0-1190 GCF_056175765.1 Pseudoxanthomonas sp. LjRoot204_2
GCGTTCGGGAAATCCTTGCGCGTGGTGCCCGTGCCCTGCCAGTTGAGCGTCCAGCCGCCGGCCTGCTTGCCGACATCGTTCGCGCCATCGCCGGCCACGAGGATGCGCTGCTTCGGCGCCAACGGCAGTACGCCGCCGGCATTCTTCAGCAGCACCAGCGATTCGCGCACCGCCTGGCGTGCCACGGCGCGGTGCTCGGGGGCGCCGAGCAGGGCGAACTGGCCACCGACGGCCCGCGTCGACGGTTTGCCCGCCTCGAACAGGCCCAGGCGGACCTTCACCCGCAGGATGCGCCGCACCGCATCATCCAGCCGCTCCTGGCTGATCGTGCCGGCCTTCACCGCCGCCAGCGTGGTCTCGTAGAAGCCCTTCCAGCTGTCGGAGGCCATCGCCATGTCCAGGCCGGCGTTGATCGTGGCCGGGCAGTCGGTGTTCGTGCAGCCCTTCACCTGGCCGTGGCCGTTCCAGTCGCCGACCACGAAGCCGCCGAASTGCATGCGGCCCTTCAGTGCGTCGGTCAGGTACGGCTTGTTGCCGTGCATCTTCTCGCCGTTGACGCTGTTGAACGAGGCCATCACCGTCTGCGCGCCGGCCGCGATCGCCGGCGGATAGCCGGCGCCATGGATGCGCACCAGGTCGGCTTCGCTGATCTTCGTATCGCCCTGGTCCTTGCCGTTGGTGGTGCCGCCGTCGCCGAGGAAGTGCTTCACCGAGGCGATCACGTGGCGGCCGTCGAGGAAGCCGGGCGTGCCGACCTTGCCCTGCAGGCCCTCGACCATCGCACCGGCGTAACTGGCCACGATCTCGGGCGATTCCGAATAGCCTTCGTACGAACGGCCCCAGCGGTCGTCCTGCGGCACCGCCACGGTCGGCGCGAACGCCCACTCCATGCCCGTGGCGCGCGTCTCCAGCGCGGTGACCTCGCCAATCCGGCGCAGCAGATCCGGATTGCGCGTCGCGCCCAGACCGATGTTGTGCGGGAACAGCGTGGCGCCGACGATGTTGCTCTGCCCGTGCACGGCATCGATGCCGAAGATGATCGGGATCGCCTTGCCGCCCTGCGAGGTATCCATCGACGCCTCGTAGAAGGCATCGGCCAGCGCGAGCCACTCGGTCGGCGAGGCGTCGTAGCGCCCGCCGGGGTCTGAATTGCCGCCGGCCAGGATCGAGCCGAGCCGGTACTTGCGCAC
>NZ_JBGFFG010000691.1:0-1185 GCF_056175765.1 Pseudoxanthomonas sp. LjRoot204_2
GCTGTAGCGTGGGCATGCGGGCGCTCGCTGCGTGTCTGCTGCTGGGGGCGACCGGCCTGTCCGGCGCAGGCGAAGACGCTGTAGCGTGGGCATGCGGGCGCTCGCTGCGTGTCTGCTGCTGGGGGCGACCGGCCTGTCCGGCGCAGGCGAAGACGCGGCCGGCGTCGAACGCATCCGGCTGCAATCGGATGCGTTGGTCGTCGAGATCACGCCATCGCTCGGCGGCCGCGTTCTGCACGTGAGCCGCGTCGGGCGCCGCAACCTGATCAAGATCGGCGAGCCGGTCGCCTCGCAACCAACGCCACGGGTGGCTGCGGATGCGGACGACATCGGCTATCTCGGCCACGATGTCTGGATGGGTCCGCAGCGCGGCTGGTGGTCCGACCAGGATGCGAATCCGTCGCGGCGCGACGAGAAAGCGGTCTGGCCGCCGGATCCCTACCTGGCATTCGCGCGGACGCGGGTGATCGCGCGCTCACCGGACCGGCTCGTGCTCGAGGGCGTCGACAGCCCGGTCACCGGCGTGCGCTTGCTGAAATCGTTCGCGTTCGATCCTGCGGATCCCGCCACCGTCGTGGTGACGGCGACCGCCCGCAACATCCGCGACCGTCCTCTCGCCCGTGACCTGTGGTTCAACACGCGCACGTCCGCCGCGACGCGCGTCTACGTGCCGGTCGCCGATGCGCGCGACGTGCGGGTGGAGGGCGCAGTGGACGCCGTGCCCGCCTGGCGGATCGACGCGGGCGTGTTCGCGTTCCTGCCCCCGCCACCGGCCACGGCGATGCGTCGCGGCAAGGTGTTACTGCAGCCGTCGGCGGGCTGGATGGCCGGCTTCGCGCAGGGCCAGGCGTTCGTGATCCGTTTCGACCTGCAACCGCGCGAGGCCATCCATCCCGACCATGGCCAGGTCGAGCTGTATCTCGACCACGCCCGCGACCTCCGCGCCGGACTGCTGGAAATGGAAATGCACGCGCCGTTCCGCACGCTCGCCCCGGGCGCGGCGATGCAGGCGCGCGAGCGCTGGACCGTCCTGCCCTACGAAGGGCCGGAGACGCAGGACGCGCAGGTCGCGTTCCTGTGCCAACGCCTGGACCTTTGCGCCGTCGCCGAGTGAGGCCTGGCGCGCGTCAGCGCCGGTCGTCGATGCCCCTGCCCGTCGCGGTCCACCACAGACCGCCGTAAAGA
>NZ_JBGFFG010000692.1:0-1176 GCF_056175765.1 Pseudoxanthomonas sp. LjRoot204_2
GGCATCGACACTGACCACGATCGCGGTTTTCCTGCCGCTGGTGTTCGTCGAAGGCATCGCCGGCCAGCTGTTCCGCGACCAGGCGCTGACGGTGTCGATTGCCATCGCGGTGTCACTGGTGGTGTCGATGACGCTGATCCCGATGCTGAGCGCGCTGAAGGGCCGTCCGCCGCTGGAGTTCCCGGCCGAGGCGCCGCGCGAGCCGTGGCGTCCCGAGAGCCGCTGGAAGAAGCCGGCGGCCTACGCGGGGCGCGGCATCGGTGCACTGTTCCGTTATGGTTTTTTCTCGCTGGTGTGGCTGGTGGTGCGGATCTTCCGTGGCCTCGCTGCGGTGATCGGACCGGTGATGCGCAAGGCAAGCGACCTGGCGATGGCGCCGTATGGCCGGGCCGAAGCGGGTTACCTGCGGATCCTGCCGGCTGCGTTGAAGCGACCAGTCCCGGTGCTGGGCGGCGCGGCGCTGGCGTTCGCGCTGACCCTGGCGGCACTACCGCTGCTGGGCGTGGACCTGATCCCGCAGCTGGCGCAGGACCGTTTCGAGATGACCGCCAAGCTGCCGCCGGGCACACCGCTCGCGCAGACCGACGCCCTGGTGCGCGAGGTGCAGCGTGCGCACGCAGGTGAGGATGGCGTGCGTCTGCTGTACGGCGTGTCGGGCACCGGCACGCGGCTGGACGCCAGCCCCACCGAAAGCGGCGAAAACATCGGCAAGCTGTCGGTGGTGATGACCGACAACGCGCGCGAGCAGGGTCTGATCGAAAGCCTGCGCGCGACCATGAAGCAGTGGCCGGAGGCCCAGGTCGACTTCGCCCGCCCGGAGCTGTTTGCGCTGGCTGCCCCGCTCGAGATCGAGATCGAAGGCAACAACCTGGAATCGATCCGTGTTGCTGGCAACCGCCTGGCCGAGCTGCTGCGGCAGAGCCCGCACTACGCCGACGTGAAATCGACGGTGGAGCAGGGCTTTCCGGAAATCCAGATCGTGTTCGACCAGGACCGTGYGGCTGCGTTGGGCCTGACCACGCGACAGATCGCCGATGCCGTGGTCAACAAGGTGCGCGGCAATGTCGCCACGCGCTACAGCTTCCGCGACCGCAAGATCGACGTGCTGGTGCGCGTGCAGGAATCCGAGCGCGCCTCGGTCGACGATATCCGCCGCCTCATCGTCAACCCCAGCGG
>NZ_JBGFFG010000693.1:0-1172 GCF_056175765.1 Pseudoxanthomonas sp. LjRoot204_2
GGTACGGGGATGTCGGCCAGTTCCGGCACCCATCGGGCGATGTAGCTTCCCTTTGGATCGAACTTCTCCGCCTGCGTCACCGGATTGAACACGCGGAAATACGGGGCGGCGTCGGCACCGGTCCCGGCCGTCCATTGCCAGCCCAGCGTGTTGTTGGCCAGGTCCGCGTCGACCAGCGTGTCCCAGAACCAGCGCGCCCCGTGCAGCCAGTGGTAGCGCAGGTGCTTGGTGAGATAGCTGGCCACGATCATGCGCACGCGGTTGTGCATGTAGCCGGTGGCCCATAGCTCCCGCAGGCCGGCATCGATGATCGGCACGCCGGTGCGGCCCCGCTGCCAGGCATCGAGGGCGCGCGCATCGACCTTCGCCCAATCAAAGTGTGCGAAGCGGGGATTGAGGTTCTGGGTGGTGGTATGCGGGAAGTGGTGCAGCAGGTGGTAAGCGAACTCGCGCCAGCCCAGCTCACGGATGTAACCGTCCATGTCCGCGCTGTTGGCGGCGGTACGCACGCGCTCCAGCTCCGCCACGATGCGCCAGGGTGCGATCTCGCCGAAGTGCAGATGGGGCGACAGGCGCGAGGTACCGACACGGTCCGGCCGGTCGCGGTCGCTGCGGTAGCCGTTGAGCGCTCCGTCGATGAAGACGTCCAGTGCGTCGCGCGCGCCGGCCTCGCCGGGCGTCCAGACGTCCCAGAAGCCCGCATCCCATCCCCGCCGCGGCGTGAGCCGCAAGGCATCCAGCGGGTCGCCGCCGGGCCCATCGTCGAAGGACGGCAACCGTGAGGGCGCATTCCACAGGGCGGGCATGCGCCACAAGGTGAGTGCCGTCCGCCAGAAGGGCGTGAATACCTTGTACGGCTGGCCCTGCTGGGTCGCGATGTCCCAGGGTTCGATCAGCAGGCTGCCGTTGAAGCTTTCGGCCTGCAGGCCCTGCTCACGCAAGGCCTTCTTTATCGCAGCGTCGCGCGGCTGCGTGGCAGGTTCGTACTTCCGGTTCCAGAACACGGCGGTTGCGCCGGATGCCGCGACGAGGTCGTGCAGCACCTGCTCGCTGGGTCCCTGCCGGATCACCAGGCGGGAACCGCGCCGACGCAGATCGCCATCGAGCGCCATCAAGGCGTGATGCAACCACGCCTGCGAGGCGGCACCCGGTGGCCATTCGCCCTCCTCGGC
>NZ_JBGFFG010000694.1:0-1155 GCF_056175765.1 Pseudoxanthomonas sp. LjRoot204_2
GCATTCGTCTTCCTCTTCAAGGTAATCGCCCAGGTCCACGATGTGGATCTGGCTGGGGTCGAAAACCACATACTCCGGTGGCTCACCCGGCGTCGCGTACAGCACGCACGAGTCGTAGCCCTCGGCCTTCAGCATCGCCTCCGCGTCCTCGACCTCCAGGTGCACGAAGTCATGGTATGTCCGCGCCACGTAGGGCCGCTCCATCACCAGGCGTGCGCCCGTGACCGCTTCCCCATACGTGGTGGCGACCGTGCGATCGGGCGAGAAGTAGAAGGCCTGCGGTAGCAGGTTCCCCCCACGGTCATCGCCGAATCCCTTGCGGAACTCGCTGCGGACCACGTTGGAGCCGTGGAAGAGCACTGGCGCGAGCTCAGGGCGCTTCACGCCCACGATCACCGGCACGCTGGCCACACCGGAGGCCAGCGCCGCGGCGGCGCGGTGGTAGCCGTCCCAGATGAAGCCGGCCTGGCCGTCGTCCATCACCACCAGCGGCAACTGGATCTGCCCGCTCAGCATGTCGCTGTAGCGTCCGTCCAGGTGCTTGTTCTCTTCGCTCAGCCACGCCGCATCCGGTACGTGCTGCAGGCGGGCGATCGGGTACTGCTCCACCAGGTACCAGTCCAGCTCGCTGGCATCGGCGAAGCCCTCATCGCCAGGGACGAAGTTGTCGTTGCGTACCGACCAGGCTTCCGCGACTTCGGCACGCTTGGCATGCCAGATGCCGCCGGCGGCGGCGAAGCTCAGAACCTCGGGGCGCATGCGCGTTCCTCGTCGTCATCATCGGTCGCCGGCTCCGGCTCGGCGGCCCGCTTAAAAGCGATGCGCGGGTCCTCAGGGTTGTAGTCGCCGTTGTTGGCGATAGCGGACTTCACTTGCGAGGGCTCCAGCACGACGTAGGCCTGCTGGCCACTGAATTCATCATTCCCCGCCTTCGCCGGGTCCGCCTTCAACGCAATGCCGTCGTAGCCCATCGTCTTGAGCCACGTACGCAGCTCGTCGACCTGCGCCTGTCCGAAGCGGAACGCAGCCGATTCCGTCACGCCCGGGCGCACCACCACCGTCTCCGGATCGGTACCGGCAAGGCGATGGCCAATGCGGACCATGCTGGCGAAGGTCACCCGCCATGGCCGAGCGATCGACAGGTATACCGGGTAG
>NZ_JBGFFG010000695.1:0-1153 GCF_056175765.1 Pseudoxanthomonas sp. LjRoot204_2
GGGCAGCTCCATCGTGGGGTCGCCGAAGAAGTAGCCCGGCAATTGTTCCAGCGGGTGCTGCTCCACGGACACGGCCAGTTTGGCGGTGAAGCGGTTGCCGCCGGCCGGCGCGCCATACAGGTAGGCCGCTGTCGCCTTGAGCTTCAGCGGCTGGCCCGGCTTCAGCACCGGCGCCGCGTCCAGGTCCAGCTTCATGCGCTCGGGCAGGAACTCCTCGATGCGCAGCGTCATGCCCTGCACCGCCTCCTTGCTGGCCGGGTCGGTGCGGAACTCCACCTGCCAGCGACCCGTCGGCGCTTCCACCGGGATCGCCTGCTCGAAGCTGAAATAGCCCTGCGCACCCGGTTGCAGGCGGGTTTCGCGGAAGACCTTGCCGTCGGGCTGCTTGAGGCGCAGGAACACGGGCTGTCCGCCCCCCTGCTTGGGTGCCGGCACGGGCTTGCCGTCGTTGTCGCGCAGCAGCGCGGAGATGCGCACAGTCTCGCCGGGACGGTACAGATCGCGTCCCGACCACGCGAACACGTCGAACCAGGCCTGCTCGCGACCGGCGACGGCGAACTCGGACAGATCGAGCGCCGGCTGGTTGAACGGCAGCATCGATACGTCCTTGCCGCGCGTTGCCACCAGCACGTGGCCGGCGTCAAGCGTGTAGTTCAGCAGCGCATTGCCGTTGCCGTCGGTCTCGCCGGCCAGGATCGCTTCGCCGCGCGCGTCCAGCACTTTCAGTTCCACGCTGCCGGTCGCCGAGCCGTCCTGCAGCGAGGCGGTATGGACGAACAGCTTGTCCTTGTACGCGCGCGTGTGGAGGCCGATGTCGCTGACGGTGAAGAATGCGGTCTCGAATTCGCCGGCGAACTTGCCGGTACGCTTCATCACCGCGAAATAGAGGCCGGGATCCTGAAGCTCGCGGATATCCTGGATCGGCAGGTAGGTCAGCACGCGCTCGTTCGGCTTGCCACCCAGTACGAAGCGGTTGAGGTACACGGGTTCGGCCAGCTTGCCCAACGGCGTGCTGTCGCCGTACTCGCTGTCCAGGTCCCAGCTGCCGCGGCGGCCGCCGCGCTGGTATTCGGCGAAGAACTTCGGCAGCTGCTTTTCGGTGACGCGCAGGAATTCCACGTCCACTTCCGGCACGTTGATCGACACTACGGGC
>NZ_JBGFFG010000696.1:0-1147 GCF_056175765.1 Pseudoxanthomonas sp. LjRoot204_2
CGCGACCCAGCGCGGTCAGCTCCTTGATGCTGGTCATCCGGATGCCTTCCTGCATCGGCGACACCACCATGTAGCGCTCCGCCCACAAGGTGGGACGGCGCACTACCGTTTGCGCCTGCGGATACATCAGGTGGTACCCGCGCGCGGGAATCACGGGAATCTTCAGCCCGAATGGGCGCAGCAACACATTGCTCCACGCGCCGGCAGCGACCACCACCCGGCCGGCATGCACCGGCCCCCGGTCGGTATCGATCCGATAGCCCCCGCCCTGGCGCGCCACGCCCGACACGCGGGCGATCAGCGACGTCGCACCACGCGCGACCAGGTCATCGAACAGCCGCCGGCAGAACGCCCCCGGGTCACGCATCGCCAATGACTCGCGCTGGAACACCGCGCGCCGGAATCCCGACCCGATGCCCGGTTCCAGGTCGCGCAACTGGGCGGCATCCAGCACGTCGAACGCGACGCCACGTTCACGCATCAGGCCGCGTTCCCATTCACCCTTCGCGAACGTCGCCTCCTCGCTGTACACGTGCAGATAGCCGGTGTGCGCGATCAACTCGCTGGCATGGATCCGTTCTCCGAGCTCCAGCCACGCGCTGCGCGATGCCGTGTTGATGGCGCCCAGCGCATCGATGATGGGCAACACGTGCTGCAACCGGCCCTGGTTGAGGAACTGCAGCAGCCAGCGCGCGTACGACGGGCTGACGCCCCAGTCCAGCTTCAGCGGCGCCAGCGGATTGGCCAGCATGCGCAGCGCCTTGGTGACGATGCCCGGCGTGGACTGCGGCATCACGTTGCCGACCGAGATGGAGCCGGCGTTGCCGAACGATGTCTCGCCCGCCGGCCCCTTGGCATCGATCAGCACGCACGACAGCCCGCGGTCCAGCAGATGGTGCGCCGTCGACAGGCCGACGATGCCGCTGCCGATCACCGCGACATCGGCGGCCTTCGGCGAGGGGGAAGAGGGGGAAGCACTCATTGGATCGGGACGTCGTAGGCGGTTCGCGGGGTGGGTTCGGGACGGAAGGTGAAGTGCCACCATTCCATCGCATAGTTCTGGAAGCCATGGCGGGCCATGGCTTGCACCAGCCGCTCGCGGTTGCGGCGCTGGTCGTCGGTGATGGACGGATGCGCGGTGTTGGCG
>NZ_JBGFFG010000697.1:0-1141 GCF_056175765.1 Pseudoxanthomonas sp. LjRoot204_2
GCGTGGAAACGCCTAGGCGTGGAAACGCCTAGCGCCTTGCCGAACTCGGCCGTGTTTCGCCCCGTCGGCACCGATGAAGCCTCGGACGTGCCGCCAGTCTGAGCAGCGGCTGATCCTTCGAGGCGAACGGTGCACCTGCTCTTCCAGTTGGCAAGCCGTGTAACGAGCGCGGCTCGATGCGGGTGACCAGCAACCGATCGGTGGCCGAGTGGGGCAAGCCACGTCGCCACGATCCGCGGCGACAACTACCGGTTTCGCTTCAAGCGCCGCGCGGGGCTGATAGGTCAGGCGGCCACCGCGTCCGAACTTACCCCGCAGGAATGACCGGTTCTTCGTGTCGCCGGGGGCCGTTGCTGATGTCGCTTGCAGCGGACGGGCGCGGCGCGGTTTCGACCGCGCGCCCTGGGAGACCAGGAGGTTCGCGCAGGACGGACCGAGGAAAAAACATCAAAAACGATCAGAACTGGTGCGCATGACCGTGAGGCTGTCTCGATGAGCCCACATACCGGGCAGAAATTCGCACAGGTTAGTATTTTCCACATACGTGTCTGATTGTAAGAAAAGTTTCAACACGTGATGATCTGAGCTTCTGTACCAAGGAGTTTTCAGATGACATCGTGCGACGGCAAAGCGGGGCTCCAGCGTCTCGTCTTCAAGAAGAACGAGCGACCGGCCGCTGCGCCGCGCATCACAGCGCCAACCAGTGCTTCCGTTTTCCCTGTCTCGGCCGTTGCTCTTGCAGTGGCGCTGTTCGCGGCATCGCCGCAGGCCCGTGCCGCCAATGAGTGCACGCCAGATCCGTCGGCTGCGAACACCGTCAATTGCGGCGCCGCAAGCTATCCGGGCGGGATTACCTACACCGTAGGCACGGCATTGACGCTCAACCTGAACAACCCCGCCATGGTGATCGAAGGCACCGGCCTTTCGGTAACTCAGCCCAACGGGCTCGGAACCCCCCTCCATGTGATCGTCAATGCCACGAACTTCGGGTCGATCACGCCCACGGGCACTGGCACTGCGATTCTGGTCAGCAATACGCGGGCTGACGGACTCACGGCATTCGTGATGGACGGTGGCTCAGTCGTGTCGAACAGCGCTAGCTCGGCAGTTCTTGTTTCCAGCAGTTCAAGGGGTGACGCCC
>NZ_JBGFFG010000698.1:0-1139 GCF_056175765.1 Pseudoxanthomonas sp. LjRoot204_2
CTCCAACCCAGCCTACGGTGCATTCCTCTATGTCGGAGACCGCAGGATCTTCTCCATCGCCTTCCCCTTTGCGAGTTCGTCCACCAGCTTGTCGAGGTAGCGGATTTTCTGCATCAGCGGATCTTCAACGTCCTCCACACGGACGCCTCAAACAACGACTATGAAGACCGACGCAAGTGGATGGAGCTGCGGGGCTTCGGCGAAAAAGGTCTCGAAATCCTTCTTCGCCTCGATCTGCCGCTCGAGTCCAGCCTGGTCGTAACCGGTCAGCCAGCGGATCACCGCGTCCACCTCGGCTTTCGTCCGACCTTTGCGCTCAGCCTTCTGTACGTACAGCGGATACACGCTGGCGAAGGAGGTGGTGAAGATGCGGTGCGACATCGAAATCACTCCACGAATATGGCGTCGACACGATCGATATAGTTTGGGGTTCGCTTCGCTCACTCCAACCGATGTGCTGGGTTTGCGCTACGCTCCAACCCAGCCTACGGTTTACGATATCCGCGTCGGCTCCGTGCCGACCACGCGCCAGACACCGTTTTTCAGACGAAGCGTTGATCTCCACCCGCTACCGCAGAGCGGTCCGCAGTGGATGCCGAAATCGACGGTGGCGGACAGGCCCTGCGCATCACGTCGATAGCGCGGCATCTCAAGCGACATCCAGGACGCCAGTCCCGGATAGGTTTCCTGCAGACATGGCAGCGGAGAGTGCAGTTGCTCACGCGCCATCCTGCCCAGGCAACGGTGGACGTTCGCGTCGAACCGCGCCTCATCCTCGAACCGCACGGAAGGACACCCGAGATCCTCGGGGAACGCCAGCAGGCCCATTTCACGGCGCCCATCCATCCGGTCGCGCGGTGGCGACGCGACGATGAAGAACTCGCGTTCCATCCGGCAGCGGCCATCCAGCGCAAGCCGCAATACATGCGCGTCGTATTCCATCGCGAACGCCGGCGTCAGTACGAACGGCGGGATTTCAGTCGGAGGTGGCGGCAACAGGGTTGGCCGCGCTTTCAGCAAGGGGAGCGCCAGCGCTACGGCAGACACGCCGAGCAGGAGCAGCATCCATGTCGCGATCCGTTTGCGTGTCATCGCCAGTCTCCCCTGCAAGCCATCCGAGCGAAGATACAGCCATGACC
>NZ_JBGFFG010000699.1:0-1137 GCF_056175765.1 Pseudoxanthomonas sp. LjRoot204_2
TCCATGTACCCCGCTGCAATGCAGTGGTCGCGCACCGCGGTGGTTCCGAACTGGAGATACAGCTCCACGCCGGGCGCCACTTTGAGCCCGCGGTCCGCCGCCCACCGGAGCACCGCGTGGTAGTGGTCGAAATCCTCGCGCTTGCCGGCCGTGCACGAGCCGCCGTAGGCGATGTCGATGCGCACCCGCTCGCCGAGCGCCATGAGCCGCAGGCCGTTGCCCGGATCGCCCGGTGCCGCGACCATGGGGGGAATCTGCGTGCAGTCGACGTGGAGCGTTCTGGCGTAGGCCGCGCCGTCGTCGCTGCGCATCCAGGGCTCGACTTCGAAGTCGATGCCGCGGCGCTCGCGCAGGAAGCGCACGGTCTCCGCATCGGGAGTGACCAGGCCGGTGAAGCCGCCGAGTTCCGCCGTCATGTTGGTGAGCGTGGCGCGCTCGTCAGTCGTCATGCGCCGCACCACCTCGCCCGTGAACTCGAACACCTTGCCGACACCGCCACCATCGCGCACGAAGGGCAGCGCCAGCAGATGCAGCACGACGTCTTTCGCGGTCACGCCCGGGACCAGCAAGCCATCGAGCACGATCTTCAGGGACTGCGGCACCGTCAGCCGCACCGCTCCCGTCACGAAGGCGTTCGCTATGTCCGTGGTTCCCACGCCGAAGGCCACGCACCCCAGCGCGCCGCTGTGCGGCGTGTGTGAATCCGTGCCCACCACCAGTTGGCCCGGCAGCGCATAGTGTTCCGCCACCATGGCGTGCGAAATGCCGGCCACGTTGGTGCCGTCGTCCTTCGCAGCCTGTTCTTCCGTCAGCGTGCGGTGCGAGCGCAAGCCATAGGCGGCAGCGAACTCGCGCTGCGCCTCGACCAAGCGATGCACATTCGGCACCAGGCCGCCACGTACGTGCGCGGGGCTCTCCGCGACATAGGACGTGTGGTCTTCGAAGACGACGATGGAACCGGCGTCGTGCAGCACCAGCGAACGGCCGAAGGTGGCGTGCAGCATGTGCGCGGCCATGCCGGTGTAGTACTCGTGGATGAAGCGCAGGTCCGCGCGCACGAAGGCACCGTCGCCCGGCGCGGGATGCGCCTGCGTCAGCTCGGTGGCAAGCGCATGGCGCGCCACGATTTTCTCGAAC
>NZ_JBGFFG010000700.1:0-1125 GCF_056175765.1 Pseudoxanthomonas sp. LjRoot204_2
GTCGACGGTCGCGACTCACGTCGCTCCTACAGGGTCGAGCAGCGCCGCTCAGATCCGCGAGTAGTCCCACGAGACCATGCGGCCCTCGTGGTACGGCATGACGCCGTGGAAGCCACGCGGATCGTCGTCGAACACCAGCGGCAGGAAGTGGCGGTCGCCGTCCCACAGCGGCAGCTCCATGAGCTTCTCCACCGGCACCCATTCCAGCGTGCCTTCCGGATTGCGTTCGAACGGCGTGCCGCTGTAGCGCGTGATGAGGAAGACGAAGCCCAGCCAGTCCTCGCCGAGCTTGCCGAAGCCCGGCCAGCTGATCGTGCCACGCAGYGTCATCGCGTCGCAGTCGATGCCCGCCTCCTCATGGATCTCGCGGCGCATGCCGGCCACCACGTCCTCATCCCGCTCGATCTTCCCGCCCAGCCCGTTGTACTTGCCCAGGTGCTGGTCATCCGGGCGCGCGTTGCGATGGATCAGCAGCACCTGCGAACGATCGGGCGAAAGAACGTAGCCGAGGGTGGCGACGATGGGGGTGTATGGCATGCGCGAACTCCGGAATCCAGGCGCGCATTCTAGCGTTCGCGGTTGTGGGAGCGACGTAAGTCGCGATGACGAACCAGAAGTGCGGACAGTCTCCGCACGTAACCATCGCGACTTACGTCGCTCCCACATCAGAGACCCGTGCGGCCAGCAGCCGGTCCAGCACCGACTTCAACGCCAGCGGCCGCACCGGCTTGGCCAGCAGCGGCAGGTCGGCATCGCGCACCGCGCGGCGGACGGCATCGGTCTGGTCGGCGGTGAGGATCAGGCACGGACGAGCACCGTGCGTGGCGCGCAGACGTTCGGCCAGCGCCACGCCGGTGTCGCCGTCATCTAGATGGAAGTCGAACAACCACAGGTCCGCCGAACGCTCACGCAGCGCCATCTCCGCGCCTGCGCTTCCACCCGCGCTGGCCACGCTGCAGCCCCACCCTTCCAGCACCTGCTGCAGCGCGGACAACGCCGCCGGATCGTTGTCGACGGCCAGCACGTGGCGACCGGCGAGGCCCGGCTTGCCCACGGCCACCGGCGCAGGTGCGGGCGTCGCCACCCGCACCAGGTCCACCGCGAACACGGCACCCTGCCCCAGCC
>NZ_JBGFFG010000701.1:0-1122 GCF_056175765.1 Pseudoxanthomonas sp. LjRoot204_2
GTGCAGCGCGCGCTCGCCGACATGGAAGCCGCGGGCCAGGTGCGCGCGATCGGTCGCGCGCGCGCGCGGCGCTGGGTGGCGCAGCCGCTGGTCGGATTCACGACGATCTTGTTACTCCCCGCCTCGCCGTCGTCTGCGTAGATTGGCCCCGTCGCCCAACCAGAAGCCCGCCATGAACGACACACCGCGCCACGCAGTCCACGTCAGTCCTGCTGAAATCGCCCGCGAATACGGCCCCTTCGAAACGAGCCAGGGCGTGGCGGGCGTCACCTACGACGGCCACCATGTCTGGGCCGCCACCGGCGAGCGGCTGATCGCCATCGATCCGGCCGGCGGCGGGATCGCGCGCAGCCTGCCGCGTGCGGCCGATGCCGGCACCGCGTTCGACGGCACCCACCTGTACCAACTCGCCGAAGCGCGCATCGACAAGATCGATCCCGCCACCGGTGCGGTGCTGGCCTCGATTCCTGCCCCGGGCCAGGGCGGCGACTCCGGCATGGCCTGGGCCGACGGCAGCCTGTGGGTGGGCCAGTACCGCGAACGCCGCATCGTGCAGATCGACCCGGCCACCGGCACGGTGCTGCGCACGCTCGAATCCGACCGTTTCGTCACCGGCATCAGCTGGGTCGACGGCGAGCTGTGGCATGGCACCTGGGAAGGCGACGACAGCGACCTGCGCCGCGTCGATCCGGCTGATGGACGCGTGCTCGAACGTCTGGAACTGCCGGCCGGCGTCCATGTCAGCGGCCTGGAATCCGACGGCGGCGACCTGTTCTATTGCGGCGGCGGTCGCAGCGGCCTGGTGCGCGCCGTGAAGCGGCCCGCGCGCACCGCCTGATCGCGCGCCGCACCCGCCCCCGCGCCCTCTTGTCCTTCATCCCCCCGATGCCCCGCGGCATCGGCGCGGGCAGGCATGCCCGCGCGCCCCTTCCCACCTCGATGGAGTCTTCCATGGACATGCCCGCACACCCTGYACACCCCGTCGCCACCCGAGATGCATGGCGCATCGCCCGCCTCGCCCTGCTCGCGCGCGAGAAGGAACTCACCCGCCTGCACGACGAGGTCGCGCGAGAACGCCGCGCACTGCCCTGGGTCCGTGTGGAGACCCCCTATGTGTTCGAC
>NZ_JBGFFG010000702.1:0-1122 GCF_056175765.1 Pseudoxanthomonas sp. LjRoot204_2
CAGTTCGCCCGTGCCAGTGACCGCGACCAGCCCCAGCACGTTGTCGCGCGCAGTGCCGTACTTCACTGCGCGCGGTCCGCCGGCATTCGTGGCGAGGTTGCCGCCGACGCTGCAGGTCTCGGCACTGGAGGGGTCCGGCGGCCAGAACAGACCGTGCGGCGCGAGCGCATGCTGAAGGTCGCCGTTGAGGACGCCCGGCTGCACCACCACGCAACGGTCGGCTGCGCGCACTTCGACCACGCGGTTCATGCGCACGAACGACACCACCACGCCACCTTGCGTCGGTACGGCTGCCCCGGTCGTGCCGGTGCCCGCGCCGCGCGCGATGATCGGCACGCGATGTTCGCGGCAGGCGCGCACGATCGCGACGACATCTTCCTGCGTACGCGGCAACGCCACGGCCGCCGGCATGGCCCAACGTCGCGAGTCATCGCCGCCGAAGGGGCGACACGCCTCGCCGGTCAACCAGCCATCGCCAAGCCGGGCGGCAAGAGCATCGTGCACTGCGGGAGGGAGGTGAGGGTCCATGGTGCCGGGCAGTCAGATCTCGTCCGCGCGGAACGCATCGCGGATCCATTCGAGGTGCGGTGACGCCGGATCGCCCTGCGCATCGATCACGTCGAAGCGGCAGGGTGCATCGGCGAGCGCGGGGTGGTCCTGCAGGAAGCGTTGCGCGGCGTGCACCAGGCGGCGGCGCTTGCCGATATCGACGGACGCGCTGCCGCCACCAAACGCCTGCGATTGGCGATAGCGCACCTCCACGAACACCACCGACGGCATGCCCGGTCGGGTGGCGTCGTGCATCACCAGGTCCAGTTCGCCGCCGCGGTACGCCGCATTGGCGGCAATATCGGTCAGGCCTGCACGGCGCAGCAGCGCGCGGGCCGCGGCCTCGACGGCCTGCCCGCGCGCGCGGCGATCAACCGCCATCCGCGATCGGTGCGGCGCGTCCGCCGGTGAAGGTCGACCATGACGGCGTACGCACCACGTTGCCGAACCCGTCCAGTTGCAGGCGTCCGGTGGCGCCGCGGATCTCGGCATTCGCGCCGGTCGCCAGCTTTTCCAGGTAGGCCGTCAGCAGCCAGGCGTCGTAGCCGAACGCGAACAGGCGCGCGGCAGGAC
>NZ_JBGFFG010000703.1:0-1122 GCF_056175765.1 Pseudoxanthomonas sp. LjRoot204_2
CCCTGCGTCGCGCCAAGATGTACGAATTCCTGGATCGCCTGATCAGCATTTCGCTGCCGCGCGTCCGCGACTTCCGTGGCGTGTCCGGCCGTTCGTTCGACGGTCGCGGCAACTACAACATGGGCGTGAAGGAACAGATCATCTTCCCGGAAATCGACTTCGACGCCGTCGACGCGATCCRCGGCATGGATATCGCCATCACGACGACCGCCAAGAACGACGCCGAAGCCAAGGCGTTGCTCGAAGCGTTCAAGTTCCCGTTCCGCAACTGATTCGCTAGGAAAACGACATCATGGCAAAGACCTCGATGGTCAACCGCGACATCAAGCGGGAAAAGCTGGCCAAGCAGTACGCCGCCAAGCGCGATGCGCTGAAGAAGATCATCTCCAGCCAGAACGCCTCGTACGAAGAAAAGGCCGATGCGGTCGTCAAGCTGCAGAAGCTGCCGCGCGACTCCTCGCCGAGCCGCCAGCGCAACCGCTGTGAGCTGTCCGGTCGTTCGCGTGGCGTGTACCGCAAGTTCGGCCTGGGCCGCAACATGCTGCGCAAGGCGACGATGAACGGTGACGTCCCCGGCCTGCGCAAGGCCAGCTGGTAAGGACGCCGGGAGAGCCAGAACCGGCTCTCCTTCGGTTCCGAGGACAAGTCCGGCACCTGCCGGACTTGTTGTTGTACAATGTTCGGCTCCCGCGGCCAGGCCGGGGGAGGGCTGGGGAACCGGCCGCCCGCCTGGGGGTTTCCAGGGACAACGCAAGATTTTCGCGAAAGCGGATATCGGTGCTACTCATAAGGCAGACTCTAATGAGCATGACTGATCCCATCGCCGACATGCTGGTGCGCATTCGCAATGCCGCCGCTGTGGGCAAGCCGACGGTGAAGATGCCGTCCTCCAAGATCAAGACCTCGATCGCCAACGTCCTCAAGGCGGAAGGCTATGTCGGCGACGTCCGCGTGACGAAGACCGAGAACAACAAGGCCGAGCTCGAGATCGTCCTGAAGTATTTCGAAGGCAAGCCGGTCATCGAGAAGCTGAGCCGCGTGTCCCGTTCGGGCCTGCGCCAGTACCGTGGCAAGGCAGAACTGCCCAAGGTCCTCGGTGGCCTCGGCGTCGCCATCATCTCC
>NZ_JBGFFG010000704.1:0-1121 GCF_056175765.1 Pseudoxanthomonas sp. LjRoot204_2
GATCTACACCTCGGGCTCCACCGGCCGCCCCAAGGGCGCGGCCAACCGGCACGCCGCATTGCACAACCGGCTGGCCTGGATGCAGGCGGCCTACCCCATCGATGGCGCGGACACCGTGCTGCASAARRCGCCGTTCRGCTTCGACGTGTCGGTGTGGGAGYTSTTCTGGCCGCTCATGGCCGGTGCGCGGCTGGCCGTGGCGGCTCCCGGTGATCACCGCGAGCCCGCACGCCTCGCACAATTGATCCAGCGCCACGGCGTGAGCACGCTGCACTTCGTGCCCTCGATGCTGCAGGCCTTCCTGGCGCACGACGGGATCGAGGCCTGCACCAGCCTGCGGCAGATCGTCTGCAGCGGCGAGGCATTGCCAGYCGAGGCGCAGCTGGGCGTCTTCCAGCGGCTGCCGCAAGCGGCGCTGCACAACCTCTACGGCCCCACCGAGGCGGCCATCGACGTCACCCACTGGACCTGCCGCAGCGACGGCCGCAGCCAGGTGCCGATCGGCCGGCCGATTGCCGGCACGCAGGCCTTCGTGCTCGATGCCGGCCTGAACCTCGCGGCGCCCGGAGTGGCGGGCGAGMTCTACCTGGGCGGCATCGGGCTTGCGCGCGGCTATGTGGAGCGCGCGGGGCTCACCGCCGAGCGCTTCGTGGCCAACCCTTTCGGCATGGCCGAGGGCGCGCGCCTCTACCGCACGGGCGACCTCGTGCGATGGAACAGCGAAGGGCAGCTCGACTACCTGGGGCGCATCGACCACCAGGTGAAGATCCGCGGTTTTCGTATCGAACTCGGCGAGATCGAGGCCCAACTGCTCGCGCAGCCCGAAGTGCGCGAGGCCGTCGTCGTTGCCAGCCAGGGAACGGCTGGCGCGCAGCTCGTGGCATATGTCTCGCCGCAGGCGGGACAGGCCGTCGATGCCGCGCAGCTGCGCGAACGCCTTGGCCGCGTGCTGCCGGACTACATGGTGCCGGCGCTCGTCGTCGCGCTGGACAGCTTGCCGCTSAACSCSAACGGCAAGGTGGACCGCAAGGCGCTGCCGCCGCCCGAGCTGGCGAGCGCGCGCGTCTACGAAGCACCGCAGGGCAAGGTGGAAGAAGCGCTCGCTGCCATCTGGGCCGAAG
>NZ_JBGFFG010000705.1:0-1120 GCF_056175765.1 Pseudoxanthomonas sp. LjRoot204_2
GTGATGGCCACCGACCTGCGCGCGTCGGCGTCGCTGATCCTGGCCGGCCTGGTCGCCGGGGGAGAAACCACCATCGACCGCATCTATCACCTCGACCGCGGCTACGAGAACATCGAGGAGAAGCTCGGTGGCTTGGGCGCGAAGATCAGGCGCGTGTCGTGAGCCGGCCCGATCCCTCGTTGTCGGGCATCCGGCCGCGCTTCCCGCTGCGCCGGAAGATCCTGCTGGGCATCGTGGTGGGGTCGCTCGCGCTGGTCGCCGGGTTGCACTACACCGGATCCGCCGCGACGCACGGCATCACCACGCGCGACATGGACTGGAACGCTGACGGCACGGTCACGCAGGGCGAAATCGCGCAGGCGATCTTCTCGGTCGTGGTGGAGCAGAAGCAGGATGGCAACCGCCAGTGCAACACCTTCGCCTGGCGCAGTGGCGCCGGCACGATCCGGATGGACTGCAAGACCGTGTTCCAGGCCGACGCAGCAACCAAGTAATGAAAAAAGCCCGGCAACGCCGGGCTTTCTTGTTCTCGGCAACGTGCTGCGTCAGCGCCAGGACTTCAGCGTCAGGTCGATCGTGTCCTGCCCGTTCTCGCGCTGCAGGATGCGTGCCGGCACCGGAGCGTCGGCGACCACCCAGACGATGGTCTGCTTGTCCCCATCGGTGCGAACGACCTTCGTCGCGTCCTGCGGCTTGCCCCCGATGGTGATCCGCTCCTTGCCCGCGATCTGGTAGTTCATCGGCTTGGCGCGGCCGTTTTCCACCATGCGGTAGGTCAACGGCTTGCCGGCGGCGACGTCGCGCACGATGGCCAGGTTGACCAGCAGCGCATCCATGTCGCCGGCGACCAGTTTCACCGGACCGGCGCGATCGGGCTTCACGTCACCGTTCCAGGTAGCCTGCGCTTTCCCCCAGTCGTAGACCGTGTTGACGTTCTTCTTCTTGATGAGCAGGCGCGAACTGTCGCTGCTGCTCAAGGGACGCATGCGGCCCTCCTGCACGTCGAAGACGGTCTTCTGGCTCAGGTCGACGGCTTGGTTGCGCACGGTCAACGCGTACTGCCAGCGGTTGCCCGGCTGCGGCGTCACCGACATCTGTCCTTCGCCCACCATGCCCAGCG
>NZ_JBGFFG010000706.1:0-1116 GCF_056175765.1 Pseudoxanthomonas sp. LjRoot204_2
CAGCAGTCCGGCGGCGATCTCGTGGCGCACGCGGGGCGCCGAGTTGAAGGAGTGGCGCACGTCCAGCGCCAGCAGCGGGATCGCCGCCATCGCGCGCTCGAGCGGCGGCAGCGCGAGATCGGAGGCGAGCGGCGCGACGAGCGTCGGCCACGGGGTCGACGAAGGCGCGGCGAACGGGTCCTCCTCGCCGCAGTCCCAGAGTTGCCGCGCGACGTCTTCCAGCGTGGCGCCGTCGTGGACCATGCCGATCGCCGAACGACCGCGGTAGTAAGGGCCATCCGGGCGGATCAGGGAGATCTGCGTCTCCAGAACGGGCAGGCCCCGGTCCAGGCTCTGCGCCGCGCCCCGCGCCGCGCCGCGCCCCACCTGCTTGCGCTGGGCCAGGCGCTCCACGTCCTGGCGCAGGTAGAGGCGGCTGCGGTGGTCCTTGCCGGGGCGGGATTCCAGCAGGCCACGGCTGACGTAGGCGTACAGCGTGGCCTGGCTGATGCCCAGCAGGCGGCAGGTGTCGCGGGCGGACAGAAGGTCGGTCGCGGAGGCCATCGAGAAATATTGATTCGTTCGATCAAGATTGATCAACCCTGAGGATGGTGCCAGATTTGCGTCCCGAAGAGGGGCGTACCCTTCACGCACCTCCGGCACCGGCCCCAGGCCGAGGCCGCTCGCTGACCGATGAGGAGTCACGTCGCATGAGCACCCCGTCCGCAGGCGCGCAGTTCCGCGCCGCGCTCGCCGCCGAATCGCCCCTGCAGGTGATCGGCGCGATCAACGCCAACCACGCCCTGCTGGCCAAGCGCGCCGGCTACAAGGCGATCTACCTGTCCGGCGGCGGCGTCGCCGCAGGGTCGCTGGGCCTGCCCGACCTGGGCATCAACACGCTGGAAGACGTGCTGATCGACGTGCGCCGCATCACCGATGTCTGCGACCTGCCGCTGATGGTCGACATCGACACCGGCTTCGGCCCCAGCGCGTTCAACATCGAGCGCACGGTGAAGTCGCTGATCAAGGCCGGCGCTGCCGCATGCCACATCGAGGACCAGGTGGGCGCCAAGCGGTGCGGCCATCGCCCGGGCAAGGAAATCGTGTCCGCCGGCGAGATGGTCGATCGCGTGAAGG
>NZ_JBGFFG010000707.1:0-1115 GCF_056175765.1 Pseudoxanthomonas sp. LjRoot204_2
CGTTCTTGCGCGTACCCCACGGTGTACCCCAGACTGCTWTTCAACCGCRRCCGATCTTGGGTACACCATGGGGCAACTCAGCGAGCTTCAGAWCARGGCGGCAGCGCCGCGRGGACAARGGAATATCCACTGGCGGACGGCGACGGTCTCTACCTTCGCGTGCGGCCGACCGGCAAGGCGTGGGTCTATCGCTACAAGCGGCATGGCAAGGAGGCCAAGCTCAGCATCGGGCACTACCCGGTGGTGACGCTGGCGGCGGCGCGCAGGAAGGCGCGTGCCGAAGCGCCGAGGCACAACCGGCAGCCAACGCCCCGGCTTTTGGGTCCATCTGGGACGTCGGGACAGTGCAAGCTAACGCTCTTTATCCGGCGCGGACCGCGAACTCGCTATGAAGGAAGGCTGGATGGCTCTTCATATTGCCACCATTTCGCATCTCAATTGAGATACAATTGGGCTCTACTTCAATACTGAGGCGACCGTGGCACAGACTTCAATGCTCCACGTCCGAGTGGACGATGACCTCAAGGCGCAGGCCACCGCCGCTCTGGCGAATGTCGGCCTGACCGTCTCTGACGCAATTCGCATTCTTCTGACACGCGTCATAAAGGAAGGGGGACTGCCGGCAGGGCTGGCGGTTGATGACTCTGCCCATGATGCGTGGTTTCGCGCGAAGGTTCGGGAAGCCTTGGAAGACCCCCGTCCGACCGTCCCTCACAAGCAAGTCATGGCTGAAGCACGGGACCTGATTGCCAAGAAGCGACGTGCTCGAACTTGAATGGCGCGAAGCGGCGCGCGTGGATCTGCTGTCCATCGTTGAGTACATCGCGCAGGACAACCTCGATGCAGCACTGGCACTCGTCACGGAAATCGAGGAAAAGGCCGAACAGTTGAGGGAGCAGCCTAAACTTTATCGGCCGGGGCGAGTCCGCGGGACACACGAGATGGTGGTACGGCCAAACTACGTGGTCGTGTATTCGGAATCAATGATTGCCGTGACGATTCTGCGTGTCTTGCACGCTGCACAGATGTGGCCGCCCGCACGCTCCTGATGGAGTGCCGTAGCCCGGATTGATGCTCGACTCGAGCTACACGGATCGCGTGTCCGCGCCCTGACA
>NZ_JBGFFG010000708.1:0-1112 GCF_056175765.1 Pseudoxanthomonas sp. LjRoot204_2
GTTTCTGGGCGGCATGGGATGGCGAGGTGCTCGCCGGTTGCGGTGCGCTGCGTCAACTGGATGCGGGCCATGGCGAGGTGAAATCGATGCGGACGGCGCGGCACCATCTGCGTCGTGGCGTCGCCCAGCGGATACTTGACCATATCGTCGGGGAGGCCCGCCGGCGCGGGTACTCGCGCCTCAGCCTGGAAACCGGATCAATGGCGTACTTCGCGCCGGCACGTGCGCTCTACGCCCGCGCAGGCTTCATTCCGTGTGCGCCGTTCGGCGATTACGCCGAGGATCCCAACAGCGTCTTCATGACCCGCATGCTGTAGTGCGCACACCATTGGTTTCAGTTGCATCCATCTGAAATCCTTGGCGTTGTTGCGTCGCAACGCTTGACAGCCCCCCCGGGTGGCGTGTTTTTCTTCGTCCATGCACTCGCATGCCTCGCACGCCATGTTGTCCACGCCGGCCCCGTCGGCTGCGGTGGCGCGCGCGGATGCCGGACGCACGTCCATTACCACCACCATTACCACCCTGACTCGTCGGGTGCGGTTGGTTGTGTTCGCGTAATCCGCAGACCACGGCCCCGCACCCGGATCAGGATGCAGGGCCTCCCCACTTCCTGACGCCGTGCCGGGCCTCCTACCCGAGGTTCCTGACCCATGTCGTCCCGCAACGCCGAAGTCGAACAACCCAAACCGCGCACCGTCGTCCACAAGTTCGGCGGCACCTCCGTCGCCGATGCCGACCGTTACCGCCATGTGGCGCAGCTGCTGCTGGCGCGCGACGAGGACGTGCAGGTCACCGTGGTGTCGGCGATGAAGGGCGTGACCGACGCGTTGATCGAGCTGTGCGAGTTGGCCGCGGCCAATCGCCCGGAGTGGCATGAGGCCTGGCACGCCTTGCGTGCGCGCCATCGCGGTGCGGCCGTCGCGCTGCTCGGCGAGGCATCGGGACCGGTGATCGAATGGGTGGACGAGCGCTTCACCCGGCTCGAGGAAATCCTCAACGCACTGATCGTCATTGGCGGGCTGCCGGAACTCGTCCTGCAGCGCGTGCAGGGGCTGGGCGAAGTCTGTTCGGCGCGCCTGCTCGGGGAATACCTGACGCTGCAGGGCGAAGAC
>NZ_JBGFFG010000709.1:0-1111 GCF_056175765.1 Pseudoxanthomonas sp. LjRoot204_2
TGCCACACGCGGGCGAAGGCTTCCTCGAACGCAGGCGCGAGGCGTTCGATGTCGAACTCCCCACCGACCGGCTCGACCTCGAACTCCTGGATGTAACGCGCACCCTGCGCGGTCTCCAGCCGGAACGGATGCTCCGAGATCACGCGCAGGCCCATGTTCTCCATCAGCGGCAGCGCGTCGGACAAAGGAATGTCGGATTCCTGCCTGTACAGGTTCAGGCGCAGGCGGCCTTGCCCGGGACGCTTGCGGCGCGATTCGTGCAGGCTCAGGCGCAGGTCGTCGGCGCCCGACAGCGAAGCGAGATGTTCGACGTCGCGCGCCGCGCCTTCCGGCGACACGACTTCGATGTAGCCCGCGGGCAGCGCACGGCCGTAGCCGCCTGCGAGCAGCAGACCCTTGGATTCGCCATGGCGGCTGATCAGGGTTTCGCGCAGGTCGTCCTGCCAGTTGCGCAGCAGGTGGGCGATATCCGCTTCCAGCGCGGAAGTGTCCACCTCGACCTGCTCGCCGGCCTTGGGTCGGATGGTGATGTGCAGCTGCGCCAGCGGCGACTCGCCGAGCAGTACGCTGCTGTCCACGTACTCGCCACGCATGGCGTCCTTGAGCAGCGATTCGATGCGCAGGCGCACGTCGGTATTGAAGCGCTCGCGCGGGATGTAGACCAGGGCCGAATAGAAGCGGCCATAGCGGTCGCGGCGCAGGAACAGCTTGCTGCGCACGCGCTCCTGCAGGCCCAGGATGCCCATCGAAGTACGGAACAGTTCCTCGTCGCTGGACTGGAACAGCTCCTCGCGCGGCAGCGTTTCCAGGATATGGCGCAGTGCCTTGCCGCTGTGGCCGCTCGGCGACAGTCCGGACTTCTGCATGACGTATTCGTGGCGCTCGCGCACCAGCGGGATTTCCCATGGGCGGCGGTTGTAGGCGCTGGACGTGTACAGGCCGATGAACCGCTGCTCGGCGATCGGATTGCCCTGCGCGTCGAACTCCAGCACCCCGATGTAATCCATGTTGCCCGGGCGGTGCACGGTGGAGCGGCGGTTGGTCTTGGTGAGGATCAGCGCGTCCACCGAGCCGCCCTGCGGCAGGTAGTGCGCGGCGAGCGTCTTGATGT
>NZ_JBGFFG010000710.1:0-1101 GCF_056175765.1 Pseudoxanthomonas sp. LjRoot204_2
CGTTCGGTCTGCACGAACTCCGTGGGACGTTCACGCCGGAGGCGTTGCAGCAATGCCGGCAGGTCGGCAATCGCGGTGCGGCACGTGAGGGCGTCCAGCAGCGTGTCCGTGGGTCCGGGCGCAGGTACCGGCGCCGGTGCGACGGCCGCTTGCGCGGACGCCGGGCTGCGAGCGCCGGCCAGCGACAGCGCCGCCAGCACGAGTGGCCAGGCCTTACTCGATCTGCGCATTCGCGTGGGCAGCGTCCAGTGCTTCCATGGCATCGCGCGGTTTCAGCTTGCCCGCTTTCTCGAACGACGCAGCGGCCGCATCTTCCTTCTTGTCGCCATGCAGGAGCAGCAGCACGTTGGCGTACTCGACGTGGGCGATGGGCGAATCGGGTGTGAGCTTCAGCGCGGTCTTGATGTGCGACTCGGCTTCACCCGCCTTGGCACCGTACGTCAGCCCGCCGATCATGGCGCCGATCTTGTCGATGATCTCGGCGTGGTAAAGCGCCAGCGCCGTGTGCGCCTCGGCATGCTTGGGCTCGCGCTCCAGGGTGGCGTCGAGCGCGGCCCGCACCTTGCCGGCGATCCCCTGCTTGAGTGCCTTGGCGATGCTCAGCCCCTGGCTGTAGCGGCCCAGCGCAAAGGCGTGGCGATAGTGACTGTTCGCCTCGCCGGGCAAGGCCTTGACGGCAGCCTCCGCCAGCGTCGCCGCCTGCTCGAAGCGCCTCAGTCGTTCGGCTTCGTCGTCCACCAGATACGTGGCATGGATTCCCATGGCCTTGACCGCCACCGAGGCGCCCAGCGGGCCCAGGGCCTCGCCAGCCTCGAACGCCGTCTGGAAGTCGCCGCGATGGAAGGCGCGCCATGCCTCCTGCAGGCGCTGCGCCAGTTCGGCGGGCTCGATCCCCTTGGCGGCCTTGCCTGCCGCGGCGATCAGCGCCTTGGCGCGTTTTTCGTCGGGGTAGGGCTCCTGGTCGCCGGCATGCAGGGCAGGCCAGGCTTTCTTGAGTGCATCGCCGGCATAGGCGTAGGCCTTGGCGTCGTGCGGAAACGGAGCCCACTTGGATGATTTCGCTGCCATCGATCGTCCCTCCCAGGATGCCGCGAGCATCGC
>NZ_JBGFFG010000711.1:0-1100 GCF_056175765.1 Pseudoxanthomonas sp. LjRoot204_2
GGTGATGCCTGCGTTGTTGATCAGCACGTCGACCGGGCCGAGCGTCTGTTCGACTTCCTTCACCATAGCCTGCGCTTCGTCAGGCGAGGTCACATCGACCTTGACCAGCGCGATGTCATAGCCCTCGGCCTTCATCTGCGCCTGCCACGCGCGCGCCTTTTCTTCGTTGCGGTAATTGGTGGCGACCTTGTGGCCCATGTCGGCCAGCTTCTTGCAGATGGCGGTACCGATACCTCCGGTGCCACCGGTGACCAGGGCGACGCGCGATGTCATGTGGGGACTCTCCTTGGACCGCCGCAAGCCGACGGCCACCCGATTCTAGACAGCGCCTGCGACAGGATTGTTGTGCGCTGCAGCGAACGTCAGTGATATCACTTTTGGAAGACGATCCGGGCGGAATTCGCGATGTGCGGCGTGCAGTATCGACGCAACGTTCGACAGGCCGTCGAGCACGGCCGCCGGTTGGCCCAGCGCCTGCCAGGCCGCGCGCAGTGCCGGCAGCGGGGCGTCGTCGTCGATGGGGAGCGACGCCATGGATTTCGACAGTTTGTTGCCGTCGGCGCCTAGGATCAGGGGCAGGTGCAGGTAGTGCGGCATCGCCAGGCCGAGCGCGCGCTGCAGAAGGATCTGCCGGGGCGTGGAATCGAGCAGGTCTGACCCGCGCACGATGTGCGTGATGCCCTGGTCGGCATCGTCGACCACCACCGCCAACTGGTAGGCCCAGAAGCCATCGGCGCGCCGCAGGACCACGTCGCCTACCTCTAGGTCGACCCGTTGGTCGAACGTTCCCTGCAGCGCGTCCTCGAAGACCACGCGGGCGCCATCGGGTACGCGCAGTCTCACGGCGGCGCTGCGACCCGGACCGGGCGCGATGCAGTGGCGATGGATGCCGCCCGTGGCGACGAGATCGCTGCGGCTGCAGGGGCACGGGAATGCGTGGCCGTCGCGCAGCAGGCGGGACAGCGCATCGGCATACAGGTCGTGACGCGCGCTCTGCCAGACGACCGGCAGGTCCGAGACAAGGCCGAACGACGCCAGCGTGGCCAGTTGCTGCCGCGCGGCGCCGGCGACTTCGCGTGGCGGATCGAGGTCCTCCACGC
>NZ_JBGFFG010000712.1:0-1098 GCF_056175765.1 Pseudoxanthomonas sp. LjRoot204_2
GCCCCTGACCGGTCGTCGGGAACTCTCCAAAGCGGCCGCTCGGCGCGGAGTAGTTCACGAGTGTGCGCCTCCGATGCCAAGCTGGTCAGCGTTCACAGGCATCATCGAACGTCACTTCTATGGAAACTTCAATGGACGCAAAACGGAACGTGTCACCCGAAGAAGTCTGCCTAAGTCTCGAAGGACCTCTGCCTGCGAACCACAGCGGACGGACACCTCCGGAGTGCTTCCAATGGTCGTCGCGCGACGCGAGCACTTATTTCCAGAACTGCCACCGCGACTTCTTCGGTGCAGCCTGCGTGCTCGGTGCCGACGCGGCCGGTCCTAGCGTTGCAGCGACATTCGAGATGCGGCCGAGTTCGTCGAAGCTGATCTCGATGTGTCCTTCGCCCGCTCTCTCGGCGCGGATGCCCCCCGCCCCGTTGGATGCCGCATGTAACCCTTGCTGCCGCAGAAAACTTGTCACCATTCGGCGATGGTCCACGTCGAACTGCGAGATTACTTCCATCAGCACCGTGTTCACGCGGGGCAGCGACACCGGCGCCAGCACCTCGGCCGGCACGTCGTCGAGCAGCACGAACAGTGCGCCGCCGTCGTAAGGCGCGCGGTAATAGCAGCGGCCTCCCTCTAGGCCGCTGCAGGTCATGGCGATCATGTGATCGGTGATGTCGTCCAGTTGCAGCGAAGGTTGGGTGAACGCCTCTACGGTCTGCGCCTCACCGAGCTGCCGGATGCGCAAGGCGGCCTCAGTGAGTTGCGGCGGAAGATTGCTCTGCGTGTTGGCCCAGACCCACAGCCATGTGCGGGGTTCGAAGGCATGCGTGCCGAGCAGTTGCACGGGGTATTCCAGGTCATCGCCGAAGCGCAACAGGCCTTTCTGCATGTCAATGCCCCAGGGCCTTTCACCAATTACATCGCCCAATGCAATTTGTCTGGCGAACGAGGAAGCCGCGTGGTCTGCAAAATGGTCTTGAAATGTGCTCATGCTGATTTATGGTCGATGTCGGTTGTTCTGTTGAAGGTCAGGACTTTCCGCGCATCCTCGACACGCGAGAGAAAGTCGTGTTCGCGCATCGCCACGATTGCGCGAATGACTGC
>NZ_JBGFFG010000713.1:0-1097 GCF_056175765.1 Pseudoxanthomonas sp. LjRoot204_2
GTGGACAACAGGGTGGCTCGCGGGCAGCCATGGGAGCTGCATCCGGAAGAACTCCTCGTGGACGTAGAACGCCACCGCGTCAACGAAGCCCTCCGCGATTAGCGAGCAGCGCATACCTTCGGGGACCGTCACTATGGAACCTGTCCGCAGTGCGACATCAACGCCGGGACCCCGTAGCCGCGCCCATCCTGCCGTTACGAACACGAGCTTCACGCAGTCTGCGGGCACGCGCAGTGAGCGCCGAGCCGTGGCGATCCGACGCGCAGTCATGGGCAACCCCTGACTCTCGAGCAGGGCCCGACAGGTTGGGAACGTCACCCGCGCCTCGCTACCGCTCCCTCGGCTGCGGCACACAGCCGACACGGACGACGCGCGCTGATCGACGGCCCAGTGGCTACCAGCCCGGAGCAAGGGCCATTCATGAGCCAGCCCGGCCCTCTGTGAAGGTCGCAGTTCACTTGTGCCTCCTCGAGCTGAGCGTCTTCACGCGGCGATACCGTGCAACCATTTGGTGCACCAGGGGCATGCACCACGGATCAGTGCGAGCGACATCGCGGAGTTCGCCCCAATAGGACGCCGCGCTTCGAGTGGCGAGACGGCTCTCGCTCTTGCCGCCTGCGATCTCGCCTTCTCGCGCCACCTGAATCGCGTGCGAGAACCGCTACTTACTCCACGTGATCCCCCGTCCGTCCACGAGCGTCATCCGCTGAATCCTGGGGGTCTTCGGCCCCCTTAAGTCGTCGGCCTACATGCTGTTCTACGACCACCTTGACCGACGTCCGCGCGTGGGTGGCGACCTCAAGCGAATCGGCCGGATCTACAATCGGATCGTCCGCCTCGCCCGGTCTGTCTCACACCGCCGCGGCACGGTGGAACGTAGCGGGGCCAGGACTCGGGACGTGCCTACTCGCCGCGCATTCGAGACCGATACCCCGTCGGACTCACGCCGAATCGACGTCGGAAGACCCGCGCCGCGTAGCTGCCGTCGTGCCATCCGACGTGGACTCCGATCTCGCCTACGCCCAGTTCGGAGCTCACCAGCAGGTGGGCCATCCGTTGAACGCGGACGTCCGACAAGTAGCGCATCGGCGCGATAC
>NZ_JBGFFG010000714.1:0-1096 GCF_056175765.1 Pseudoxanthomonas sp. LjRoot204_2
GTATTGAAGGGCATCGGCACCGAGAAGTAAGGCGCATCGCCGAGACCCATCGACGCCAGCGTGCGCTCCGCGTCGCGATCCACGTTGGACTTCGCGACCAGCGACCACCCCAGGTAAGCGGTGCTCAGCACCAGGCCGGCCACCAGTACCCGTTGCGCGGCGACCCGCTCGCGCAGGCACCACGCCGCGACGCACGCCACCAGCAGCCAGACCGTATACAGCGGGTCGATGATGAACACGCTGGACCACATCGCCGGCGGCGGCGTGAGCGGCCACCACAGTTGTGTGCCGTAGACGGTGAAGGCGTCGAGCAAGGGATGGGTGACCAATGCCAGCTGGATCGCCCAGAACCAACGCGCGGGCGCTGCGGCGACCCGTCCGCGGCCATAGCGTCTGAACAGCCACCAGATCAGCCACCCCACCAGCGGCAACACGAACAGCGAATGGCTGAAGCTGCGGTGCACGGTCATCAGCGTGACCGGGTTGTCGGAGAAGAGGGCGATCGGCAGGCTGTCGAGGTCGGGCAGCGTGCCCAGGGCCGCGCCGGCGAGCAGGGCGGCCCGGCGATGCCCTGCAGGGGCGATGGCGGCGGCGACGGCGCCACCCAGAACGATCTGGCTGAGGGAATCCATGGCGTGATTGTAGGAGCGCGCCACGCCGGCGACCATCACCTCGCCTGCACGGCGACACCGCTCACGCGGCGCGTTGCGAGTCCTGCGGCACCAGCCGCAACCGCGGCGCCACCTCGTGCAGCACCTTGCCGGTATGCGACAGCAGGCACAGCGTGCCGTCGGCCTCCTCGCTCAGCGCSGTGAGGCTYTCGACCCAGTCGCCGTCGTTGGCGTAGAGCAGTCCATCGCGCTGGAGCAGCGAGGCGCGGTGGATGTGGCCACAGACGATGCCATCCAGCCCGCGCCGACGCGCGTCGTCGAGTCCCGCCTGCACGAAACGGGCGATGTAGCGTTCGGCGGCGTCGCTCTGCCGCTTCAGGTATTCCGCCAGCGACCAGTAGCGCAGGCCGAAGCGGCGGCGCAACTGGTTGGTCAACCGGTTGCCGGTGAGGATGCGGTAGTACAGCCAGTCGCCGAACTTTTCC
>NZ_JBGFFG010000715.1:0-1094 GCF_056175765.1 Pseudoxanthomonas sp. LjRoot204_2
AAGGTCGGCGATCTGTCCTTCGATCCCGCCTGCCATCGCATCCACCGCGCCGGCAAGGAGATCGAGGTGTCGCCCGTCGCCACGAAGCTGCTCAACATCCTGATGCGCGAGTCGCCGCGCGTCGTGAGCCGGCGGGAAATCGAACGCGAGTTGTGGGGAGACGACCTGCCCGATTCCGACTCGCTGCGCAGCCATCTGTACAACCTGCGGCGGGTCATCGATCGCGGTTTCGACAATCCGCTGCTCCATACCGTCCAGAGCGCCGGTTACCGCATGGCGGACATGTCGCCTCCCCGCAAGTCCTCCGGCAGCGCCGGCGTGAGCCAGGGCGCCGCCGCCTAGCCCGCGGAAGCACGGCGTGCCACGCGCGTGGCCGACCGTGGTGGTGATCGCGCGCGTGGCGGTCGCGAGCTCCTGCGACCACGCCACCTGGTGGATCCCTAGGCCGGCTTCTCCAGTACCTCGCGCACGCGTGCCGCGAGCTCCTGCAGCGTGAAGGGCTTTCCGATCAGGTTGACGCCGGGGTCCAGCACGCCGTTGTGGACGACGGCGTTGCGGCTGTAGCCGGTGGTGAAGAGGACCTTCAGGTGCGGCCAGCGCCTGCAGGCTTCGTTCGCCAGTTTGCGTCCGTTGGTCTCCGGCATCACCACGTCGGTGAACAAGAGGCTGATGGACGGCTCCGCTTCGAGGATGCGCAGTGCCGCCGCGGCGCTGTCTGCGGAGAAGACGCGGTACCCCAGCTCGGTCAACGCATCGACGGAGAACTGCCGTACCGCCGGTTCGTCCTCCACGACCAGGATGACCTCCTGCAACTCGCCGCGGGGCATCGGGTGCGCGCTCGGCACGCTCTCTGTCACCGCATGCGCGCCGAGCTGGCGCGGCAGGTACACCTTGACGGTGGTGCCGCTGCCGACTTCCGAATAGATCTTCACGTGTCCGCCGGACTGCTTCACGAAGCCATAGACCTGGGACAGGCCCAGACCGGTGCCACGCCCCACCTCCTTGGTCGTGAAGAATGGATCGAAGGCCTTCGCGATGACGTCGGCCGGCATGCCGCCGCCTGTATCGGACACCGCGACCAGCACGTACTGACC
>NZ_JBGFFG010000716.1:0-1091 GCF_056175765.1 Pseudoxanthomonas sp. LjRoot204_2
CCAGGCCGTGGTCCCCGTGCGCGACTACGAGGAAGGCAAGTTCGTCTTCTTCGCCACCAGGAATGGCACGGTCAAGAAGACGCCGCTCACCGAGTTCGCATTCAAGCTGGCGCGCGGCAAGATCGCCATCAACCTGGACGAAGGCGATGCGCTGGTGGGCGTGGCGCTGACCGATGGCGAGCGCGACATCATGCTGTTCGCCTCCAACGGGCGCGCGGTCCGCTTCTCCGAAGCGCTGGTGCGCGCCATGGGCCGTACCGCGACCGGCGTGCGCGGCATGCGCCTGGCGGAAGGCGCCGATGCGGACGTCGAGGGCGAGCTGGACGAAGGCGAAGCAGCCGATGGCGACGTCGGTACCGTCATCGCCGAGACCGGCTCCGAAGTGGTCAGCCTGGTCGTCATCGATGGCGATGGCGACATCCTGACCGCCAGCGAACGCGGCTACGGCAAGCGCACCCCGGTGATCGACTATCCGCGCAAGGGGCGTGGCACCCGTGGCGTGATCGCGTTGAAGACGACGGAGCGCAACGGCCGCCTGGTCGGTGCCATCCAGTTGTCCGACCACCACGAGGTCCTGCTGATCTCCGATGGCGGCACCCTGGTACGCACGCGCGCCGCGGAGATTTCGCAGGTGGGCCGCAATACCCAGGGCGTCACCCTGATCCGCCTGTCCGATGGCGAGACCTTGCAGGCGGTGGAGCGCCTCGACGCCTCGCTGGATGAGGACGAGGCGGTCGACGGCGTCGTGGCGGCAGGCACCCCCGTGCCGGAAGCCACCGATGCGCCGCCGGAGGCCTGATCGCCGCGTGAGATGAAGGTGCGCGGGGCTTGACCCCGCCACTGTCATTCCTGCGTTCTATACTGCCGGTACGACCACGGCAGGGAATGGCACATGGGATCGGCAATTCGCAACACCCGTAGCGCGCGCAGCCGCTGGATGCGCGCGTTTTTTATTGGCCTGATCGCAGCGGCGTCGCTCGCCGGCTGCAAGCGCAACGAATCCGGGCAGCTGCCCGAAGCCAGTGGCGAGCCGATCAAGGCGCAGGCCGCGAAAGTCGAGGGCTTCGCGCTCGTGGGGGTCTATCCGGACC
>NZ_JBGFFG010000717.1:0-1090 GCF_056175765.1 Pseudoxanthomonas sp. LjRoot204_2
GCAGAGGGGGCACTGCACCTTGGATGAGCGCTGATTCCTACGGCATATATTTCTCCTCGTCCGTGTCATCCACGGAACAACGGAGACCAAGGTCGACGGTCGCGACTCACGTCGCTCCTACAGGGAACGGCCGCATGTTCCACGATCACGCTTGTCCACACGCTGTGTGGATCGGCGTTGGGAAAGCATGTGGATAACCGCGCGGCCGCCTTGCGCCGCAAGCCTGTCAAGGCGTGTGGCGAAATTTTGACCAGTGCGTGACGGTCGGGTTTCCGGGTTGTCCACACCGCATGTGGATGGTCTGTCGACCAACATGTGGATAAGCGTTGGCACGCGTTGCGGCACAACGCTGTCAAGGTGTGTGGCGAATTTATGATCACCGCACATCAGCGGTGATCCACGCTTGGTTCCACGTCATCGCGCCGTCCTTGGAAACGGCGTGGAACCTCAGCCTTCGATCTGTCGTGCCGGATCGGCCAGTTCCAGTTCGCGCAGCACCACGCCCGCCTGCGTACGGTTGCGCACACCGAGGCGGTCGAAGATCGCGGAGAGATGCGCCTTGACGGTGCGCTCCTGCACATCGAGGCGGTCGGCGATCTGCTTGTTCAGCAGGCCCTGTGCCACCAGCGTCAGCACGCGGAACTGCTGCGGCGACAGGCTGGCCAGGCGACCGGCCAGTTCGGTGTCGTGTTCGGACGATTGCGCACGCGCCACGGCGCCGCGCAGCGAGGCCGGCAGCCACTGCTCGCAGGCGAGCACGCTGCGGATGGCATCACGCAGCTCGTCCAGGCCCGAGCTCTTTGGCAGATAGCCCGCGGCGCCATGGTCCAGCGCACGACGGACCACGCGCGGATCGTCGTTGGCGGACACCACCACGACGGCGACCGCGGGAAACTGTGCACGGATCGCCGCCAGCCCGGCCAGGCCGTGGTTGCCGGGCATGTGCAGGTCGAGCAGCACCAGGTCGATGTCGTCGTGCGCTTCCAGCGTGGCGATGACGCCGTCCAGCGACTCCGCTTCGCGCACCGACAACTGCGCCACGGCATCAGCGGCCGCACCACGCAGCGCGGCGCGGAACAGCGGGTGGTCG
>NZ_JBGFFG010000718.1:0-1087 GCF_056175765.1 Pseudoxanthomonas sp. LjRoot204_2
GTCCCAAATGCAAGAGCGAAGCGAGCGTCGTTCTCAAAACATTGCTCATTGGAAAGCAGAGCCCGCTCGAAGAAAAAGCTGGTAGCCGCAGGCCGGATCAGCTCGCAACAGATGAATGCTTGTCCGAGTCGCTGCAGCCCGTTCCGCTTGATCAATTCGTGACTGCTTGCTATTGCACGAGCTGTGGCATCGGGTTCGTCCCCGAAGAGCTCATCAAGCCAACTGTGATTGCGTCCAGAAATCGAACGAGAACTTGATTCGACGTGCGACCTTTTCTCGGGTTTCGGCCACTTCCGGACGTTGACGACGGTTGGCGCGCGGGCTGCCAATCAGTAGGACTTTGATGAAAACCTTCGACCTCTATGCCCGCGTCTATGTGGCTGCCATGTCAGCCTGACTCCAGTCACAGACCGGTTATTCAGTCCGGGTCGGACCACAGCGACTTACAGCCGCATGGACTCAGTGGTAGTCCTCTTCGCGCTGATGACGAATTGCCAACACCCTGACTTCCCGCCCTGGAAGGATTTCGTAGAGGGCCACATAGCCGGTGGAGCCAAGGCCTACGATTAACTCTCGGCGCGTTGTACGCCTGCCGTCGCTCGCTTTCCGATACGCCCAAGGATTCTCGGCCAGCCGCTTCTTGATACTGGTGCGAAGCAGGTGYAGTACATGCTGAGCATGGTCCAGTTCCTCCAAGGTCTCTGACCGTGCGACGAGGAACTCAAACAACCGCTCAAGGTCATCCTCGGCTTGCGGGGTCATCTCAACCCCGAACAACTCGGTCACGTGCCAGGGCCTTGCAATTCGCGACGTCGTGCATCAATGCGGGCCTGGACGCGGTCAAACACTTCGTCCACGGGGCGTGAAACACCGGTTCGCAGGTAGTCCTGCCAAGCGGCCTCGCCACGCGCATGGAAGTCCGTTTGGACGCGACGGAAGTCAACTGCTCGGCGCACGGCATCGGCCACAAAGGTGCTGATGGTTTCCTCTTCACCCAGGACCGCTTCGAGCTCGGCACGCAGTTCCGGCTCAACGCGAACGGCAGGTAAGGTGCACGATTTCATGGCCGTAAGCGTAGCACATTTGT
>NZ_JBGFFG010000719.1:0-1083 GCF_056175765.1 Pseudoxanthomonas sp. LjRoot204_2
GCGCTGGGCATCGGGATCATCCACCAGGAACTCAACCTGATGAACCACCTGAGYGCCGCGCAGAACATCTTCATCGGCCGCGAGCCGCGCGGGCGCTTCGGCCTCTTCATCGACGAAGACACGATGCGCACCCAGGCCGAGCGCATCTTCGCGCGCATGAACCTGCGGCTCGACCCGCACACGCCGGTCGGCGAACTCACGGTCGCCAGGCAGCAGATGGTGGAGATCGCCAAGGCGCTGTCGTTCGATTCGCGCGTGCTCATCATGGACGAGCCCACCGCCGCGCTCAACAACGAGGAGGTGGCCGACCTGTTCCGCATCATCGGCCAGCTCCGGTCGCAGGGCGTGGCCATTGTCTACATCTCGCACAAGATGGACGAACTCAAGCGCATCGCCGACCGCGTGACCGTGATGCGCGACGGCCAGTACATCGCCACCGTGCCGATGGCCGGCACGCCGATGGACTCGCTGATCGCGATGATGGTGGGCCGCCAGCTCACCGAGGTGGAGAACGACTTCCCCGACACCTCGGGCAACGAGGTCGTGCTCGACGCGCGCGGCATCACGCGCGGCGCGCTGGTGCGCAACGCCAGCTTCGTGCTGCGCAAGGGCGAGATCCTGGGCTTTGCGGGSCTCATGGGCGCGGGCCGCACCGAGCTCGCGCGCGCGGTGTTCGGCGCCGACGCCATCGACGCGGGCGAGGTCTTGGTGCACGGCAGGAAGGTGTCGATCAAGTCGCCCGAAGATGCCGTGCGGCACGGCATCGGCTATCTCTCCGAAGACCGCAAGCACTTCGGCCTGGCCACCGGCATGGACGTGGAAACCAACATCGCGCTGCCGAGCATGAAGAAGTTCCTGTCGATGGGCGTCTTCATCGACCAGGCGGCCATTGAGGCCGCGGGCGAGCGCTACGTGAAGCAACTCAGCATCAAGACGCCCTCGGTGCGCCAGCAGGTGCGGCTGCTCTCGGGCGGCAACCAGCAGAAGATCGTGATCGCCAAATGGCTGCTGCGCGACTGCAGCGTGCTCTTCTTCGACGAGCCCACGCGCGGCATCGACGTGGGCGCCAAGGCCGAGATCTAC
>NZ_JBGFFG010000720.1:0-1082 GCF_056175765.1 Pseudoxanthomonas sp. LjRoot204_2
TCGTAAGTGAGAGCCATGGAGGCCAGCTTGGCACCGAACCTAGCGTGGGGGAATGGACGACCAGTCGCTCTGCGCTGTACGCGGCTATGCATCCCCGCATGAAGGTCTACGAGGCGATTGCGCAGCGAGACGGCAAGTTCTGGTTTGTTCAGATCCCCGAGCTCGATCTGTTCACGCAAGCGCGCACGGCGGACGAGATCGACAGCATGGCGCGCGACGTCATCTCGATCACGCTAGAGGTTCCACCCGACTCGTTCGAGGTTCTTGTCAGCGCCCGCTGACTCAATTTTTGAGTATCGTGCGGTGAATGGACTTCAAGGATGCAGTCGCAGGGGCGGTCAGGGCGGAGCTGGCCCGAGCGAACAGGAAACCGGCCGACCTCGCGGATGCTTTGGGTGTGAGCCGGCCCACTGTCGCGGGCCGCTTGTCCGGCGCCTACCCATTCACCATTCCGGAGCTCGACAAGGTGGCCGCACTTCTTGGCCTCACGACTCAGGACATCATGCTGTCCGCGGCGCTCACCGAACGGTTCGGGACGAGCCGAGTTGATGCAATCACCCCGCTCGAGAAACCGCGACAAGATGCGTGGGCTCAGCCAGCGCGCTCTCGACAGCGTGGACACGCCCGTGGACACAAATGAAGCCGAGATCCCCTGATCGAACAGGGCCGTTGCAGGTGCGCTTTCCCCGTGAAATCAACTAAGAAGCGACATCTGCTCGACATTGCGCGGAGCCACATTAGGGTTCAAATCCCACCGTCACCGCCACCACGAAGGCCCCGACTCCCTGGAAGCACAGGGATTGCGGGGCCTTCGTCATGTGCGGAGTGCTGGCAGCGGTAACCCAGCGATGGCCGTCTTGCTGCGCACGCTCAGACGGCTGATCGAGTGGTGAACAGCTTGATCCGATGCTGATACGGATCGCGGAGGTACAGGAACAGCGCATTGCTGATGCCGTGCCGGCCGAGGTCACGATCGATCTCGTCTCCGAAGCCGAGATCTTCGGCGACGTCGGCCGCGTGCAGAAGAGCCGTCCCTCGGCGTCAGGCGGAGTCCCCCGGTACGACGGTGAGGACGACTGGGT
>NZ_JBGFFG010000721.1:0-1081 GCF_056175765.1 Pseudoxanthomonas sp. LjRoot204_2
GGCGTAGGTCTTGACGTGATCCGACAGGAACAGGATCTCGTCATGGTGCGCCTTGCGCTCTGTCACCACGTAGGTGGTCGTGCCGGCGCCAAAGAGGATCGTAAGCAGCAGCACGATGAGGATATTACCGTTCATTCACGACCCCCGGACGCTCAATAACTTTCGTTATTGTATGTTGTCGGAGATTATGTTTAAACATGCAAAAAAGGAGCGGATGTCCGCTCCTTTTTATTCTCCCTAGCGCGCTTGGGAGGGGTCAGGTACCAGCCAGGCGCCACACACCGCTCACGCACGAGAGCAGGTTGCCCGCCGAGTTGCGCGCCAGCAGCCCATTGGGCGAGCACGCCGCCCCCGCCGTGGCGAAGGCCTGCAGCTCGATGTACTCGCCGGCGGAAATGCGGCCGGTGCTGTACACGCGGGCTGCGTTGCGCAGCTCGTTGCCACCCATGTCCAGGTTCACGCCCATGCGGTTGAGCTCCGGACGTCCCGCCACGCTGGTGCGGTGGACGTAGCTGCCGCTGGCCGCCTGGTCGGCCGTTTCCTTCAGGAACAGCGCCAGCACCGGGTGCCCGGCGCCCGGCACGGTCGCAGAACCGCCGCAGGCGCTCATCGTCTTGGTCCAGCTGCCGAATGCGCCCTGCGCCACGCCCGTTGCGTCATTGACGTAACCACCGGCGATGCCGAGGCTGTTGGCGATCGCCAGCAGGCTCTTGCCAGCGATGACCTGACCGTTGCGGTAGTACAGCGTGCCATCGAGCACACCGGCCGTGGGCTCGCAGACGACGATGACTGGCGTCTGGCCGTAAGGATTGAGCACCGGCACGTTCGCATCGATATAGCCGCCCGCCAGCAGCGTAGCGTGCGTGATGGTCACCGGCGATGTCGGGCCGGCACTGGCGATGATCGAAGCGCGATTGTCCGCCACGTAGTTCAGCGCGCCGTCCATCAGGCGGCTGGCATGGCCGATCGTGGCGTTCTGCAGAATGCTCTCTGCGTACTCCACATAGCCGCGGATGGCGCCCACCGTGAGCACGGCGGCTACGAGCAGCGTCACCGCCATCTCGATGATGGTGAAGCCGCC
>NZ_JBGFFG010000722.1:0-1078 GCF_056175765.1 Pseudoxanthomonas sp. LjRoot204_2
GGAAAGGCGGCGTCGACCGCCTGGTGCCGTTCGGTCCGTCCTGGTACGGCCTCCTGCAGACTTACCTGCGCCTGCGCGCCACGGTGCGGCCAGGCAAGCGCAGCGCCCTGTTCGTGACGCGCCATGGAAAGGCACTTCGCGACGGCCGCAGCGTGTGGGTCGTGGTCAACCGGTATGCACGTCGCGCCTTGGGCCTGGCGTGCGGCTTCGCGCGCCTGGAAGCGGCCTACACCGGGCAGCCGTGGTCCGGCCATTACCCGCACCTGCTGCGCGCAGCGTTCGCGACTGAACTGCACAAGCGAGGCGTAAACATCATGGCGCTGGCGCAGCTGTTGGGCCACGCCGATGCTGACACCACCACGCATTACCTCGGCATCGACATCACCACGCTGCGCACCGCTGCCGCGCATCATCCTCGTGCGCACCGCTTGCCGGCCATCAGAACCTGAAGTCGTCATCGTCCACCCAGTCCTGTGCGGCTGGGGCGGCCGGTTCCGGTTCGGGCGTTGCAGCGCGTCCCCTGTGCGCTGCCCGCGTGCCTTCGTGTTCCGGCTGATGGTGGATGTCCACGCCGCTGGGCGAGGCGTACACCCACGTGCTGTAACGGTCGCTGCCGTCGCCGGCCGTCCACTTTTCGGTGTGCAACCTGCCCTGCACCGTTACTAGGCCGCCTTTCTTCAGGAAGCGCTGGACGGCTTCCGCTGCCTGGCCGAACACCTTGATGCGTATCCACTCTGTGTGTTCCGTGCGGTTGCCAGCGCGGTCCTTGTAGGACTCGCTGACGGCCACGCGCAGTTCGGCCACCATGCCGCCACTGGGTGGCGCCTTCACTGCCGGATCTGCACCCAGTCGACCGGTGACCACCACCACCTGATGCCCACGGCTCACGCGGCCATCCTGTCGGCGTCGGCCGGGTCCRGGTTGGCGACGGCGATCGCGTGCAGCGGCGGCGGGCTGACGCTGTTGCCCACCATGGCCACGCTGCGGCTGCCGGAAAGCGGCGTGCCGCAGGCCATGCGGTCGATGATGTAGTCCGCCGGGAACCCCTGCGCGCGGAAGAGTTCGTGCCGCTGAAGCA
>NZ_JBGFFG010000723.1:0-1077 GCF_056175765.1 Pseudoxanthomonas sp. LjRoot204_2
GTGTTCGACACCTTCACGCAGAAGCAGCGAGTTCACGTATTGCACAACGCAAAGTACGACTCGCTGGTTCGCTTCGGTGTATTGAATGACGTGAAGGGCCCGCCGGCTTATCCAGAATGCGGAAAGGTGATGCTGCAGCCGTGCCGGCCGGATCCGGTGGCCGGTCCCTGAGCGGAGGCCGCACCGATGCCGTACAACCCCGCGCTCGATGGCCTTAGGGCGGTCTCGATCCTCCTGGTCGTCTGCTTTCACTGCCTCATCCCCGGCGCCGGCGGCGGGTTCGCCGGCCTGGACGTGTTCTTCGTTCTCTCCGGCTACCTGATCACGACGCTGCTCCTGGCGGAGCACCGCCACGGCGGCATCGACATCGGCAGGTTCTACGCGCGGCGCGCGCTGAGGCTCTACCCGACGCTGCTGCTGCTGGTGCTGGTCTATCTCGCACTCGCTCCCTGGCTCTGGCCGAAGGACGACAGATGGTTGGTCGCCGGGCTCACGGGCACCTTCCTGATGGACTACGCGCTCGCCTTCGGGACTCCGCCGTCGACCATCGGGCACGTCTGGTCGCTGGGCGTCGAGGAGAAGTTCTACCTGCTGTGGCCCTTGCTGCTGCCGCTGCTGCTGCGGGCGCGCCGTCCGGTCGCGTGGCTGCTGGCAGCGTTCGCCGTGCTGACCGCGTGGCGTTACTTCGTCGCCTTGAACTGGGGATGGAAGCAGGCGTACTTCAGCTTCGACACGCATGTGACCGGCATTGTGCTGGGCGCCATCGCGGCGCTGGCCCGCCTGAAGATGTCGCGGCCGACCGTCGTCATCGCCTGCATCGGCCTCGCGTTGACCGTCGCTCTTCCGTCCTTGCCCTTCGTCCGCATCACGGAGGGGGTGACCTTGCGGATCACCCTCGCGGAGCTCGCGGCCTTCGTGCTCGTCTGCCACCTCGCGGAGCACCGCGACACGCCGTTCCTGGCGTCGCGGCCGATGGTCTACATCGGCCGCCTGTCCTACGGCATCTACCTCTGGCACTTCTTGTTCATCGACATCATCGACTTCGAACGCTCGCTGCCCCCGTGGGTGCTTCTGGGT
>NZ_JBGFFG010000724.1:0-1071 GCF_056175765.1 Pseudoxanthomonas sp. LjRoot204_2
GCTATGCGGTGCTGACCCTTACGCCGGCCGAAGCGCGCTGCGACTATATCGAGATCAGCACGGTGCTGAGCCGCGACTATTCGGTGAGGACGGCCGCCACGCTGCGCGTGTTGCCGGGTGTCGGCAACCTGCAGGTGCTCGCTGCCTGAACGTTGGTGATTGGTGGCGCGCCGCCGTCAGGCTCGCGCCAGGCCGCGGATGTAGGCCTCGAGCGTCGTCGAGCCGCGCAGCGCGTCGCCTGGCATCTCGAAGCCGCTGTCGATGCTCACCGCGGTCATCCGCGCATACGAGTCCGCGGCAGCTTCGGAAAAGCCGAGGCCGCGGAACGCTGCCTTCCACTTGCCGCGCGGCGTGACGTCGAGCTCCACCGGCCGGCCGAGCGCCTGCGAGAACGCCCTTGCCACGTCGGCCGAGGTATAGCGCCGCGGGCCCTCCACGTAGCGGATGCCGACGTCGTCGAGCGGGGACACCAGCCTGCGGGCCGCGATCTCGCCGAGGTCGTGCGGCGCGGCCATGGGAATGGCAAGCTCGGGATCGAACATCGTGGGCAGCCTGCCCGTGCTGCGCACCGTATCGAGCAGTCCGTCCCAGTTGCTCATGTAGTAGGCCGCGCGGTTGATGGCCGCCGGAATGTATTGGCGGCGCAGGCCCTCTTCGAGTTCCCACAGCACGCTGAGGTCGCCGATGCGCTCGCCGGGCTGCGCGCCGCCGGTCGATTCCGCCACCACCTTCTGCAGCCCCGAGCCTTCGAGCGCCAGGAGGATGTTGGCGACTGTGCGCCGCTCGATGGTGTCGGTGTCCGCCGACGTGTCCGCGGATGGATTGAGCAGGAAGGCGCGGCGCCCGCGCTGCAACGCCGCGCGCAGCGACGCCACGTCTTCGATATTCGCCTCGGCGATCTCGGCGCCCTTTGCGCGCCACGCGTCGGCGCGCTTCGCGTCGCGCGTGACGATCGTCACTGCTTCGCCGCGGTCGAGCAGTGCCTGCGCGACCGCCGAACCGACATGCCCCGTACCACCCATGATGACGTACATCCGCGTCTCTCCTTTTCGTCGTGCCTGGAGGAAAGCC
>NZ_JBGFFG010000725.1:0-1065 GCF_056175765.1 Pseudoxanthomonas sp. LjRoot204_2
GTTTCGACAACTGCCTTTGCCGGCTCGCTTGGACGGCAATCAAGCATAGTGTTGGTGGGACCCTATCGGGTTCCAACCCTGAGCGGGCATCTGCATGAGTGCGCTCGCCTACTTGCCGGACAGGATTTGTGGCTCGTCATACTTCAGCAACCAGTGCTCGGGCCCACGCCGCAGCGCAGGGCACAGTGGCGCACGAAACGCTTGGTGGCTCTCCCGCCGTAGTCGACGCCCTCTATGGCGTGCCTTCCGATGCACGTCCGGATAGCCCTTCTCCGGATCCGGGCGTCCGCTGCGCGGCGGCTTTGGGCTATTCGATTCTTCGCTGTGCACGTCATAGTTGCGGTACTTGTCGTGGGTACTGGCATCCTGAGCATCGCTGCCGGGATTCAGTGGGGACACGGATTGCCTGTCGGGATCGCCGTGGTCTTGTGATCGGCTCGATGGCAGGCATGCGTGGTGATGGAAGCGTGATGTGGCGGCCTCGACATTCACCCGATGCTCACCGRCTGCGCGAACAATCCGTCATGGATCGACACGAGGCACATGCATGACTACCGCCCCCCTACCGCCGAGCGAGGGCAAGCTTTCCCGTCGCGCGGCCATCCTGCATTTCCTGTTCCGTTACCGGAAATCCGGCGTCTTCCACGGACTGACGCTTGAGCCGGCGATGCTGGAAGCCGACGCGGTGGAAGAGGGCAGTCCGGAACGCTTCGCCGACGAACTTGAAGCATTGGGACCTACGTTCGTGAAGCTGGGCCAGATGCTGTCCACGCGTCCGGACCTGGTGCCGCCCGCGTACGCGTCCGCACTGGAGCGGATGCAGGAGAAAGTGTCCCCGGTGCCGTTCGAGGTGATCCGTGAACAGGTAGAGGAATCGCTGGGCGTGCGCATCAGCAAGGCCTACGCCAGCTTCGACGAAACCCCGCTGGGCTGCGCCTCGCTGGCGCAGGTGCATCGCGCCACGCTGCGCGACGGCCGCGAGGTGGCGGTGAAGGTGCAACGGCCCGGCGTGGCGCAGCAGCTGATGAGCGACCTCGAGCTGCTGCGCGGCATCACCGATACGGC
>NZ_JBGFFG010000726.1:0-1063 GCF_056175765.1 Pseudoxanthomonas sp. LjRoot204_2
TGTGGTGCACCCACAGCGCAAAGCTCACCGCGCCCACGCCGATGAGCGCCAGCACCACCGCGCGGTGCCCCACCAGCGGCGTGCCCGCGAGCGCGGCGACCATCATCGACACCATGCCGGCCGCGGGCAGGAAGATGATGTAGACCTCCGGGTGGCCGAAGAACCAGAACAGGTGCTGCCACAGCAGCGGATCGCCGCCGCGCGCGGGAATGAAGAAGGGCCAGTCGAACGCGCGCTCCAGCTCCAGCAGCATGGTGGCCGCGATCACCGCGGGAAACGCGAAGACGATCATCAGCGCGGTGACCAGCATGGCCCAGGCGAAGATCGGCATGCGCATCAGCGTCATGCCGGGTGCGCGCGTGAACAGCACGCCCACGATCAGCTCGATGGCGCCCGCAATGGCCGAGATCTCGATGAACCCGATGCCCAGCAGCCACCAGTCGGCGCCGCGCCCGGGCGAGAACTCCTTGCCGGTGAGCGGCGGATACATGAACCAGCCGCCATCGGGCGACACGCCGAAGAACAGCGTGCAGAAGAAGGCGATGCCGCCGATGGCATAGGCCCAGAACGCATAGGCCGAGAGCAGCGGAAAGGGCAGGTCGCGCGCGCCCAGCATGCCCGGCAGCAGGTAGATGGCCACGGCCTCGACGATGGGCACCGCAAACAGGAACATCATCACGGTGCCGTGCATCGTGAAGAGCTGGTTGTAGGTGCCCGCGTCGATCAGGTGGTTGTCCGGCACCGCGAGCTGCGTGCGCATCATCAGCGCCAGGATGCCGGCCAGCACGAAGAAGAGCATGGCGGTGGCGATGTAGAACACGCCGATGCGCGTGTTGTTGACCGCCGAGAAGAGCCGCCAGCCGGTGGGCGGGCGCCACGCGCGCTCGAGGGCCTCGCGCTCGCCTGCGGGGCGCGGCGGCAGATTCGAAGGATCTTCCGTGGGAGCCTGCGTCGTCATTTCAGTTGCGCGAGCCAGGCCGCGATGGATTGCAGGTCGGCCTCGCCGATGCGCTCGCCGGAGGAGGGCATGCGCGCGCCCGGCTTCAGCTGCTGCGTGTGGGCC
>NZ_JBGFFG010000727.1:0-1061 GCF_056175765.1 Pseudoxanthomonas sp. LjRoot204_2
ACCTCAAAGGCGCTGCTCTTTTGCTGGCTTCTGCAGCCGGAAAACACATGACCGGGCATGCCATTGTTGTCGATGGCGGCACCAGTGCGGTGATCGGCGCGTGATTGCGAAATCTCTATCCGCCAACGAACGAAGGATTACCCATGACGTTTGATTACGAACCATCCGAGTTGACGCAGCGTGATGAACTGCTCTACGCATGCCAAGAATTGACCCCCCTCTTGCAAGCGGCAAACGACACCGTAGAAAAAGAACGACATCTGCCGAACGAACTTGCCGAAAGACTGGCTCAGGCCGGCCTCTATCGAATGTTCGTTCCACGCGCGCTCGGCGGTCTGGAGGCGGACGTACATACATTCGTGGCCGTCGTAGAAAAGCTGGCGCAAGCCAATGCTGCGGCGGCATGGTGCACGTTTATCTCGAACACGTCGACCATCATCGGGGGCTATCTTCCCGGTCCCGAAGCGAAATTACTGTTCGAGAACCCGAACATCAAGATGGCGGGCGTATTCGCGCCCCGCGGGACTGCGGTCCGCACGGTGGTCGACGGGGTATCCGGCTTCCTGGTGAATGGCAGTTGGATGTGGGGCTCCGCCTCGTACAACGCCGATTTCATCACCGGTGGGTGCATGATTTTGGGCGAGGACGGAAAACCAGAAAAATTGGCGGACGGAACACTCGAAAATCGTTCCATGGTTTTTCGGGCGGAGCAAGTTTCGATAGCCGACACGTGGCACACGCTCGGTTTGCGCGGAACAGGTAGCAATGAATACAGCGTCAAAGATGCATTCGTGCCTGCCGGCCTGTCCGCATCCATCCTTACCGACGTGCCGATCCCAGGTGCGTTGTTCAAGTTTCCGGTGTTTTGCATTCTGGGCGTCGGCATTGCGGCGGTAGCGCTCGGCATTGCGCGTCTTGCCATCGACAGCTTGATAGAGCTCGCAACAAAAAAGACGCCCCAAGGCAGCGCCCGTCTTCTGGCAGAGCGCCCCTCAACTCAGCAGCATGTCGCAAGGGCAGAAGCCCAGCTTCGCTCCGCTCGGGCTTTCTTGATTGACGCA
>NZ_JBGFFG010000728.1:0-1060 GCF_056175765.1 Pseudoxanthomonas sp. LjRoot204_2
ATCCTGTTCCTGGCGGCACTCACGTTCCTGGCCTACCTCCTGAAGGAGGAGTACTGGAAGGACGTCCACTAAGGACGCCGCATCTGCCGCCACGGCGCGGGCACACGCCCGCGCCGTAGACGGAGTTGCCGGGCATTGGGGTTGCTTGGCTTTTTCCGGCGGGGATTGCACACTCAGGGACCGGGGCGACCTTCGGCAAGGGGCCGACGGCGTCGGTGCGATCGGCGGATTCCGGTCGTCGGAGAGCCGTGAATGGCTGCGAGCCCACGTATGCGCAATACACTGACGTTGTTTTCCTCCACCGATGACGTGCTCTGCCACCGCGTGCGGCTGGTGCTCGCCGCGAAGGGCGTGAGCTACGACCTGGTGCCGGTGGATCCGCAGAACCCGCCTGAAGATCTCATCGATCTGAATCCCTACCATTCCGTGCCCACGCTGGTGGAGCGCGATCTGGTGCTCTACGCCGCGTCGGTGGTCAGTGAATACCTCGACGAGCGCTATCCGCATCCGCCGCTGATGCCGGTGGATCCGCTTTCACGCGCCCGCCTGCGCCTCGCCATGCTGCGCATCGAGCACGATTGGGTGCCGCAGGTGCAGGCCATCCAGCTGGGCAACAAGCAGCAGGCGGAAGCCGGTCGCAAGCGCCTGAAGGAACTCCTGACGGCGTCCGTGCCGCTGTTCAAGGCGAGCAAGTTCTTCCTCAATCCCGAGATGAGCCTGGCCGACTGCGCCATGGCGCCGATCATCTGGCGCCTGCCGTCGCTGGAGGTGCCGCTGCCCAAGGACGGCAAGGCGATCGAGGACTATGGCAACCGTATCTTCCGGCACCCCGGCTTCCTGCGCAGCCTGACGGATGCGGAGAAGAAGCTGCGCGAAATCCCGGCCTGACCGGCTGCCGTGCAGGATCAGGCCGACGCGATGCGATTGGCTGCCGAGAAGTGAAATGACCGACGCCTCTTCCCGCATGACCAGCCATCGCCCGTACCTGTTGCGGGCCCTGAACGAGTGGATCGCCGACAACGGCATGACGCCGCACCTGCTGGTCGACGCGACGATGGCC
>NZ_JBGFFG010000729.1:0-1060 GCF_056175765.1 Pseudoxanthomonas sp. LjRoot204_2
GCGCGGCCACCTTGGCGCTTTCGTCGCGCGAAGCCTGCAGCGCGGCGCGGCGGTCGAGCTCGCGCGCATAGGTGCCGAGCGCGGTCTCGGTTTCGCGCAATGCGGTCAGCACGGTGCCGTCGAACTTCGCGAGTGCGGCGCGCGTGCCGGCCTCGGCCTGGGCGATGCGGGCCTGCGCGATGCCGGTGTTGGGGAGGGTCCAGGAGATCAGCGGGCCCATGCTCCAGCCAATGGTGTCCTTGCGGCCGAAATCGCTGGCCGGCCCGGCCGACGAGGCCGAGAGCCCCAGCGTCACCTTCGGATAGAGATCGGCCGTGGCCACGCCGATGCGTGCGGTGGAGGCCGCCAGGCTGCGTTCGGCCTGGCGGATGTCCGGGCGGCGCCGCAGCAGGGCCGCGCCATCGCCCACCGGCAGCGTGCCGGCCACGCGCGGGGGCACGGTGCAGCCGGCCACCTCGCGCGGGAAGTCCTGCGGCAGGGCGCCGGTCAGCGTGGCCAGGCGATAGAGCGCGCCCTGGCGCTCGGCCTGCAGCGGCGGCAGCGCGGCATTCAGCTGCTCCAGCTGCGCACGCGCTCGGTTGGCGTCGATGGCACCGGCGCGGCCCGCGCGCTGCAGGCGCTCGGTGACGTTCAGCGCGTCCTGTTGCAGCGCGACGGATTTCTGCGCGATCTGCAGGCGCAGCCCGGTCGAGCAGGCCTGGGCGTAGGCGCGCGCGGTGCCCGCGGCCACGTTCACGCGCACGAGGTCGAGCGCGGCCGCGGCGGCCTCGGCGTTGGCGCCCGCGGCTTCGATGCTGCGGCGTATCTGGCCGAACAGGTCGACCTGGTAGGACAGGGAGGCACCCGCGCTGTAGTTGAAGCGGCTCGGCGGCTCATAGCCCTTCTGCAGCATCGACAGGCCCGACGCATGGCCGAACGAAGGGCCGCCGCTCACGCCGAGCGTGGGGCGCTGGCCGCCGGCAACCTCGGCCTCGATGGCGCGCTCGCGCTCCAGGTTTGCGACCGCCTGCCGCAGGTCGGTGTTGTGCGCGAGGGCCTGCGTGACGAGCCGGTCCAGCAG
>NZ_JBGFFG010000730.1:0-1059 GCF_056175765.1 Pseudoxanthomonas sp. LjRoot204_2
GCTCTGGATACTCCACCTTTTTGACACAGACCCGTCGGGACGCACTCAACTACTACGCAAAGTGCGAGTCGAGCGATAAATCCTCGAAAGCGGGACTCGACATCACATATTCGGGCTTTGGCCTCGGCGCAGACTATTCGGATGCTTCAAAGACGCAGGAATGCACGAAGTCCAAGGCCACTCTGTCAATCAACGACAGCGATTACGCACAGGTGAAACAGATCTTTCGAGCTGGCCTGGACGTTGTTTGGCAGTGTCTGGTGCTTGCCAGCAGAGGCTGGGATGTGAGAACAAGAGGCTATAAGGACGCTGTCAGCCTGAACATCGCTAACACCTCGTCAACAGGCGGACGGCTGAACGCGGTTGACATTGTGGGCGATGGTGCTTCGACGACTACTTGCAAGGGACTGCCGAAGAAGTATCCGGCAAAGATCGGACAAGAGGGCATCAGCGCTCTCTGTACTCGCGTGGCCTCTCTGCAGTTGATCGATGGCACGACAAACGTGCAGGCGGAAGACGTCTTCATTAACTTGCAACTAGCCGACGGGCCAATGGCGATTCCTCTCCCCGGCTACAGAAGTTCCGCTCTGCAAGGCGTGGGCCAGGAGATTGACGCATTGAAGAAGCAAGTCGCTGACCTTCAAAAATCAATTGGCAGCCTCAAGTCGGCGCACGGCGCAGAAACCTATAACCCGGGCGCAGGCTATCTCAACTCGGGATCCGCGATGTGCCCTCCAGGGTCGTTCGTCGTCTCGATGATCTCTCGCACCGCCGGCGGTGGACCCACGGCATCGTCTCTCAAGTTCAACCGATCTGTCGAGCTGTCGCCATAAATCCCTAGTCTGAGCACGTCCCGGCCGGCTGCCATTCAACGCCCGAAAGCGCGGCACGCTTTAGCCTTCACGCTCTGGCTATACGACGAGTCTTGAGTTGCTCTTCCGAAGCAGGTGCATCCTGGTCAACAGCCTTACGCCTGCTGCGCCCGCGTCTTCGCTTCAATTGCGTAAGCGCGCGGTGAAGTCATCTTGATTGGCTGCGAGTCGACAGGCATCGTGTCCG
>NZ_JBGFFG010000731.1:0-1058 GCF_056175765.1 Pseudoxanthomonas sp. LjRoot204_2
TCTCAGCGGGTGTCCTCGGCGCACAGTACGTCGGCGCAGGCGACCTGTTCGCCGTTGACCGACGCCACGCCGGTGTAGAAGGCCATGTTGCGGATCAGCCGCTTCAGCGTGACATCCAGGTCCAGCCGGTCGCCGGGCACCACCATGCGGGTGAAGCGCGCGTTTTCCACCTTCACCATGTAGAACATCCGTCCTGCAGTGTCGCCCTGGTGCGAAAGCTGCGTCAGCAGGCCGCCGGCCTGCGCCAGTGCCTCGATGATCAGCACGCCGGGCATGATCGGGCGGTCCGGGAAATGGCCGGTGAAGAAGGGCTCGTTCTGGGTGACGTTCTTGTACGCCAGCACGCGCTTGTCCTTCTCGAACTCCACCACGCGGTCGACCAGCAGGAACGGGTAGCGGTGSGGCAGCAGTTGGCGGATGGTGGCCGAGTCGACGGGCAGTTGCAGGTCCAGGGTCATCAGGTTTCCTTGTCGGCCGCCAGCACGCGTCGTGCCAAGGCGTCCAGTTGCTTGAAGCGCGCGGCGTTCTTGCGCCAGGTACGGTTGTCGGTGAGCGGCGTGCCGCTCGAGTATTCGCCGGGTTCGGTGATCGAGCTGGTCACCAGCGACATGGCGGTGACCACCACGCGGTCGCAGATCTCGAGGTGGCCGAGCACGCCTGCCGCCCCACCGATCAGGCAATAGCGGCCGATGCGTGCGCTGCCGGCGGCGGCACTGCACCCGGCCATCGCCGTGTGCGCACCGATGCGGACGTTGTGGCCGATCTGGATCTGGTTGTCGAGGCGGACGTCTTCCTCCAGCACGGTATCGTCCAGCGCGCCGCGGTCGATGGTGGTGTTCGCCCCGATTTCGCAATCGTCCCCGATCACCACGCCGCCCAGCTGCGGCACCTTGATCCAGTGCCCGCTGTCCATCGCCAAGCCGAAGCCGTCGGCGCCGATCACGGCGCCTGGATGGACCAGGACGCGCTGGCCCAGGCGCACGCGCGTGACCAGGGTGACGCGCGCGACCAGTTCGCAGCCATCGCCGACCACGCAGTCGTCGCCGACGATGCAGCCC
>NZ_JBGFFG010000732.1:0-1054 GCF_056175765.1 Pseudoxanthomonas sp. LjRoot204_2
GTACGGGATGGTCGCCTTGATGCCTTCCGGGAGCTGCGGCACGATCTCGTTGTCCCAGAGCGTGCGCACGTTCTTGATGACATCGAGGGAGTTCGCATCCGGCGACACGAAGATGCCCATGAACGTGGCCGCTTCACCGTTGATGCGGACCGACGTGCCGTAGCTTTCCGAGCCCAGTTGCACGTCGGCCACATCGCCGAGCCGCACGATGGCGCCGTTCTGTTCGCGGATGATCAGCTGGCGGAATTCCTCGGCGCTGCGCAGGTCGGTGCGCGCGGTCATGTCGATCGCCACCATCTGGCCCTTGGTCGAGCCCACCGCCGCCAACACGTTGTTGGACGACAGCGCGGTGGACACGTCGCTGGCCGTGACCTGCAGGGCGGTCATCCGGTCCGGCTTCAGCCACACGCGCATCGCGAAGGTGCCGGCGCCGAGGATGTCGGCCCGCTGCACGCCGGCGACGGTGACCAGTTTGGGCTGGACGACGCGGGTGAGGTAGTCGGTGATCTGGTTGTTGTCCAGCGTCTCGCTGGCGAAGGACACGTACATCGCCGCGATCTGCTGGCCCTGCTGCAGGTCGATCACCGGGTCTTCCGACTCCGGCGGCAGCTGCCCGCGCATCTTGTTGACCTTGGCAGCGATCTGGGTGAGCGCCTCGTTCGGGTCCTGTTCCAGCTTGATGTACGCCTGGATCACGCTGACGCCGGCCGAGCTGGTGGAGCTCAGGTACTCGATGCCTTCCGCACTGGCGACCTCACGCTCCAGCGGCGTGGTGATGAAGCCCTGGATGAGATCGGCGTCCGCGCCGTAGTACGTGGTGCTGATGTTGACCACGGCGTTGCGCAACTCGGGATACTGGCGCACGTTCAATTCGGTGAACGAGCGCAGGCCGAACAACAGGATGAACAGGCTGACGACGATGGCCAGCACCGGTTTGTTGATGAAGATGTCGGTGAATTTCATGCCGGCGCTCCGTCAACGGTTTTCGGGCTTGGGCTGGGCCTCGGTCACCGGCTGCACCTTGTTGTTCACCGTTACCTCGGCGTCGTTGCGC
>NZ_JBGFFG010000733.1:0-1052 GCF_056175765.1 Pseudoxanthomonas sp. LjRoot204_2
CGTCTGGGCCGGAGCCGACGCCTCGGCGATCGTGGCGCCGGGGATGCTGTTCTACAAGCTCGACATGAGCGGGGCGCGGTTCGTCGAAGCCGTCCTGGCCAACTGCAGCTTCATCGAATGCAACCTGCAGGGCGCAGACTTCAGCGGCGCGGATCTCGGCGCGGCCAGCCTGGTCGGCTGCAATGCCGCGAACGCCCGCTTCGTCGGCGCCCGGATGGCTGGCGCGGTGGTGGTCAAGACCACACGCCTGGCGGGGGCCGATTTCACCGGCGCCATGCTGGCCAATGCCAACCTGGGCGAATGCGACCTGAGCGGCGCGCGGCTGGCGCGGGCGAACCTCGCGGGGGCGAACTTCGGCATGGGCCTTCTTTCGGACAGCGACCTGCGCCTGGCGAACGCCAAAGGGGCGCTGTTTCGCAAGGCGGGGCTGCAGCGGGCCCGTCTCGCGGGCGCCAACTTCCACGATGCCATCCTGCAGTCCGCCGACCTGCGCGGCGCGGATCTGCGCGAGGCCAACCTCTTCGGCGCCGACCTGTCCCGCGTGCGGCTCGATGGCGACGCGAAGTTCGACGGGGCGTTGCTCGAACGTGCGCGCATCCACCCACGGCTGACGCCGGAACAGCATGCGGGAGGGCGTTGAGATGCCCAGCGCACTGCTKACCCCGAAACTGCTGGCACTCGCCGTGACGCTGGGCGAGCCGATGGAAGACAAGGACTTTGGCGCCGGCGCCTATGCGCGCGCGTACCTGGCCGGCGGCGTGTTCTCGCGCTGCCGGTTCGACGAGGCCGACCTGCGCGGCGCCGACCTGCGCGAGACGCTGTTCGACCAGTGCAGCTTCAAGGGCGCGCTGATGGACGGCGCCAGCCTGCGCCGCGCCGTGCTCAACCGGTGCACCCTCGACCATGCTGCGCTGCGCAGTGCCGACCTGCACGGCGCGGTGCTGACCGACTGCGCGCTGCCGCATGCGCAACTGACCCAGGCTGTGCTGTCGATGGCAACCGTCTCGAACTGCGACTTCGCCCATGCCGCGCTGATCGGAGCCGACCTGGAG
>NZ_JBGFFG010000734.1:0-1043 GCF_056175765.1 Pseudoxanthomonas sp. LjRoot204_2
CGTCGTACTGATCCAGGTAGGACACATCCACGCTCAGAGTGGAGTCGAAGCCTGCGACTGCGAACTCATACAGGCCTCCCAGATCGATGCCGCGAACACGCTCGTTGGCCGCATTGACCGGCTGGGACGACAGGAAGTCCACTTCACCGGTGATCGGATTGCGGGTGAAGTTGTCATTGCCGCAGAACGGATGCGCCAAGCCCGGGGTGTTGTAGCAGATCGACAGCTTGGTTGAGCCATCGATACGCTGGATCGCGTTGTCGATCTTGATGTTGAAGTAGTCCACCGTCAGCGTCAGCCCTGGCAGGAAGCTCGGGGTCCAGACCGCGCCCACGGTCAAGGACTTGGCATCTTCCGGCTCCAGGTCAGGATTGCCGCCGGAGGTGGTCAGGATCGTGTTGCCCGGCTGCACGTAGCCTGTCGGTACGCCGTACGCCTGGCAGTTCTGACGCACTACCGAATCAGCCGGCAAGCTGCTCCAGCCGCTACAGGGATCGGTCGTGGTCAGGTTGCCCTCGGCCACGCCACCAAACAGTTCGGGAATGTTAGGGATGCGGAAAGCCGTGGCGTAGTTGGCGCGCACCTTCAAGGACGGCACGATCTGCCAATCCAGCCCCACCTTGTAGTTCACGTCTTCGCCGAACAGATCGTAGTCGGAGTAACGCACCGCGGCATTGAGCGTCAGGCTCTCGGCGATCACGCTGTCCTGCAACAGCGGCACGGCAAACTCGGCGAAGGCTTCCTTGGCCGTGTACTCACCGGCGATCGGATCCTGTTGGTTCGTGTTGGCAATGCCCAGTACCGTCAGCGGATCGGGATCGCGCCAACCACGCTCCTTGCGAACCTCAATGCCGGAGGCAAAGCCCACCCAACCGGCCGGCATCTCGAATAGCTGGCCGCTGATGTTGGCGGTGAAGCTTTTCTGGTCGTTGCCGCCGTTGTCGCGCGTCCTGAACAGGATGTAGTTGAGCACCTCGGGGGTCAGGTCGCCGTAGCCGAGATAGTCACCGCAAGGGATCGCCGCGCCGGGCGTGTTGCTGCAC
>NZ_JBGFFG010000735.1:0-1042 GCF_056175765.1 Pseudoxanthomonas sp. LjRoot204_2
GTCTTCCGGTGACGCGGCCTAACAGATCATTCAAGCCGAACCCGCTTCGCGGGTCGGCTTAATTCAGGTGTTAGCCCCAATGAAAGTTATCGTCCTTCTGATGCTTGTCTGGGCGCCTATCGCGCCCTTGGCTGCAAAGTGTGGCGATAGATTCCTTGTCTTTTCTGGATCTGTCGCAGACAAGCAAGGCAATCCTGTCAAATCTGCACTAGTGGGCGTTGCTTGGTCGGAGAACTCCATGCCAAGTGGTCCCGCCATGTCGCTCACGGATTCAGCAGGCCGCTACTCCATTCCTATCAGCTTTAACACATACTCGGGCCATTCCGCTTTGCGAGGCGACAGCTGCAAAGGTGTTCTTAAGAGAGTGTCCGTATCCGCTTACACTGATTCGGAGCGATCATGGCCCCTGATTCTGGATATCGATTCCAAGTCACAGGTTGATGTTCCTTTGCTAGAGATCGTCTTTCCAATCCAGCGCGAGCCAACTTGGCCACATGAGGTTGGGGCTAACAATTCATTCAAGCCGAACCCGCTTCGCGGGTCGGCTTAATTCCGGTGTTAGGTGCCTTGGGGAGGGCACGGCAAATGGAAATTTCTGCACTGCTAGGCGCGCTCACCTCCGCGTTCGTCCTTATCGTTCAGTCCTCAATGCTTTGGCTTCAGGCTCGTGCACTCCGACGACACGGGCATCCGTCATTTCGCTGGCTGGCTGCTGGCAGCGCACTTGGAGTGCTTTACTGCGCTGCTTCCATTCCTCTCTATGTGCTGCAGCTCGGAGAGACGACGTACTGGGCGTTAGTTGGCGGTTCTACTTTGCTGGTTTCTTCGGGTGCCACGCTCGGCTTGACTGGTACGATTCTTCTGTTCCGGTCGTACGCCAAACTTGCGGAGCGTGCTGGTCCAGGTTCAGTAGCCGGCACCTAACAATTCATTCAAGCCGAACCCGCTTCGCGGGTCGGCTTAATTCCGGGGTTAGGGCCCTATGGAAGCATCACTAGAAGTTGGGGGCTCTCTAGAGCATGACGGGGATGAGCTTGTCCGG
>NZ_JBGFFG010000736.1:0-1042 GCF_056175765.1 Pseudoxanthomonas sp. LjRoot204_2
GCGCAGGCACCAGATCGATCTGATCGCCGAGGTGGGGGTCGGGCTCGCGCGCGCGGTGAAGACGCCGGGCGTGGCCACACTGCTCAAGCTGTCGCGCGGCCCGGCCAAGGCCACCGGCCTGGGCGAACTGCAGGGCTTCCTCGAGCGCGGTTTCGCCGCGTTTGCCGCGCTGGGCGATGGCAAGGCGTTCGTGCGCGACATCGAGCGGGCGGAACGGGCGGTGTCCCGGCGGCTCTTCTCGTCGGACCCGGACCCGTTCCGGGACTGAGCGTCAGTCGAACTTCTCGCTGAGTACCCGACGGATCTCGGCTTCGATCGGGCCCTTCATCGCCGACAGCAGAAAGCCCAGGTTCGCGGTGACCCGCAGCGTGTCGTCGAGCAGGGCGATCTTGCCGTCCACGCCCGACCGGCTGAAGTTGAGCGTGTCGCCGTCCCATCCGTAATCCATGTCGAAGCGCTCGGCGAGCTTCTTCGCGACGCCCTCGATGGCCTTGCGCGCCTGCGCCGGCGACTTGGAATGGGGATGCTTGATGTCGATGCTGGCCATGCGCGGCTCCTGTGACGTGGCGGTATTCTGCGGGCCGCCGCGTGAAGATGCCAAGCCGGTGCTGCCGGCCACGCGCCAACCTGCTAGGCTCCCGTCGCGTGCAGAACCTCCGACTTCATTTCAGCAACCGCCCTGCGCCTGACCGGCCACTCACCACCGGCGTGCACCGCATCGTGCGCGAGGCCGCCGGCACCATCGGAGTCGGCGATGCGCTGCAGGGTGCATTGCTCGCGCAGATATGCGTCGACCGGCGCGGGCTGTGGCTGCAGGTGGCCAACGGGATGCGCGGGGTCCACATCAACGGCCGGCCGGTGAAGCGCATGGCCGTACTCCGCCCGGGCGACGCGGTCTATGTGGAAGGCGTCGAGCTGCTGCTGCAGTCCGGCTACGCGCCGGCGTCCGATCTGCACACCAGCGACGCCGGTCAAGGCGATGTGCGCGTGGTGCTGCGCGGCCTGGGCGGCAAGTACCACGGCAGGAGCGTATCGCTCGAGC
>NZ_JBGFFG010000737.1:0-1035 GCF_056175765.1 Pseudoxanthomonas sp. LjRoot204_2
GGGCAAGGGCATGAACGACTTCTTCGACAACATGCCCCAACCGGCCGCCGCGGTGACCGACTGGACGGCCAAGCAGGAAGAATGGATCGACGCACAGCAGGCCGTCGGCACGTTCGTGGCCATCAACGGCACGGACGTCACCACCGAGGCCGGCGGCGTGGTGCGCAGCCTGTCGATCGACGTCGGCAAACCGGTCAAGGCCGGCACCGTGCTGGCGCAGCTCAACAGCGCCAACGAGCTGGCGGTGCTGAAGTCGCTGGAAGCATCTTCCAAGCTCGCCGCCGTGCAGCGCGACCGCTGGCAGGCGCTGGCCCGCGACAAGCTGGTCTCCCAGGCCGAAGCCGAAGAACGCGCCACCGTGGCGGCCACGTCGCTGGCACAGGTCGAGGCGCAGCGCGCCTTGATCGCACAGAAGACGATCCGCGCACCGTTCGACGGGGTGCTGGGCATCCGCAAGGTCAACCTGGGCCAGTACCTCAACCCCGGCGACGCCATCGTGAGCCTGCAGGCGCTGGATCCGATCTATCTCGACTTCACCCTGCCCGAACAACGCGTGGGCCAGGTGCTGCCGGGCGCGAAGATCCGCGCCACGGTCGATGCCCTTCCCGGCCAGGTGTTCGAAGGCGAGGTCACCGCGGTGGAGCCGCAGGTCGATCCGGCCACGCGAAACTTCAAGGTGCAGGCGACGCTGGACAACCCCGAATACAACCTGCGGCCGGGTGCGTTCGCCCATGTCGGCTTCGATACCGGCGACGCGCGCAAGGTCATTGTGGTCCCGCAGACCGCGATCAGCTTCAACCCCTATGGCAACGCGGTGTACGTGATCCAGGAGGTACCGCGCGCCGAGGGCGAAAAGGACATGCAGGGCAAGCCGCTGACCGGCAAGAAGCTGGTGGTGCGGCAGCGCTTCGTCAAGACCGGCGCCACCCGCGGCGACCTGATCGCGGTGACCGAAGGCCTGAAGCCCGGCGAGCGCGTGGCGACCAGCGGCCTGCTGAAGCTGCGCAACGACGCCGAGGTAACGGTGAACAACAA
>NZ_JBGFFG010000738.1:0-1032 GCF_056175765.1 Pseudoxanthomonas sp. LjRoot204_2
ACCCTGCTCTTCGCACAGCGCAACCCGAAGCCGTGCCCGGTGCTCGAGGTCATCGAGCAGGGAGAGGTGGAGTCACGGCTCGCGCCGGGCAGCGACATCCGCACGGACATCGGCCGGTATCGCATCTGGCGCGACGGCGAACTGGCCGAAGAGATCACCGACGCGACGGCGGCCTGGGCGGAGCATCCGGACCTCGTCTCGTTCCTCATCGGATGCAGCTTCACGTTCGAGTCCGGACTCGTCGAGGCCGGCATCCCGATCCGTCATCAGGAGCTCGGTCGCAATGTGCCGATGTACCGCACCTCGGTGCCCTGCGCACCGGCGGGTCGCCTGAGCGGTGAGATGGTCGTGTCGATGAGGCCGATCGCGGCGGACCGAGTGGCGGATGCCGTGCAGATCTCCGGCCGAACCCCCGCTGTGCACGGTGCTCCGGTGCACGTCGGCGACCCCGTATCCCTCGGAGTCCTCGACCTCGCCCGCCCCGACTTCGGGGATGCCCCCGAGGTGCGCGACGGCGAAGTGCCGGTGTTCTGGGCCTGCGGCGTCACSCCYCAGGCCGCGATCATGGCCTCGAAGCCGCCGTTCGCCATCACCCACGCACCGGGGTACATGTTCATCACCGACGTGCCGGATGCCGAGTACCTCGTCTGATGCGCATCCTCACCGCATCCGATCACGCGCTTCTCGTCGAGGCGGCCGACCTCGACGAGGCGATGCGCCTGAACCTCGCCTGGGACGGAGTGCGCGGTGTGGTCGAGCACATCCCGGGCGCTCGCACCGTGCTCGTGCGCTTCGATCCGCTCGTCGTCTCGGCCGGCGATCTCGCAGAGGCGCTCGCGGCGACGGACATCGACACCGCTCACCTGCCGGTCACCGGCGAGGTCACGGTGCCGGTGCGGTACGACGGCGAAGACCTCCACGAGGCCGCAGCCCTGCTGGGCGTGTCGGCGGCAGAGCTCGTGAATCGTCATCTCGGTGCCGATTGGAAGGTGGCCTTCTCGGGCTTCGCTCCCGGTTTCGGCTATGTGGTGA
>NZ_JBGFFG010000739.1:0-1030 GCF_056175765.1 Pseudoxanthomonas sp. LjRoot204_2
GGTCAAGGGCTTCTACAAGGCCGAGGACGATGCGTTGTTTGCGGCCATCAAGAAGTTCGAGGACAAGAACAAGGACGTGAAGATCGAGCTGTCGCAGTACCCGATCCAGGACATGATTCCCAAGACCGTGTCCGCGCTCGACTCCGGCAGCCCGCCCGACGTGGCCTATGCCGACGTGTACGACTTCCAGGTCACGGGCAAGTGGGCCTTCGACGGCAAGCTCGAGGACATCGGCAGCGTGCTCGCGCCCATGAAGGACCGCTTCGCGCCCAACACGCTCGAGACGGCCTTCCTCTACAACGACCAGACCAAGAAGAAGRCCTACTACGCGTTCCCGATCAAGCAGCAGACGATGCATATCGAGTACTGGAACGACATGCTCAACGAGGCCGGGTTCAAGGRGTCCGACATCCCCACCGCCTGGAAGGACTACTGGTCGTTCTGGTGCGAGAAGGTGCAGTCAGGCAGCCGCAAGCAGACCGGCAAGCGCACCTTCGGCATCGGCATGCCGATGGGCGTGGATTCGAGCGACTCCTTCTATTCGTTCCTGACCTTCATGGACGCCTACAACGTCAAGCTGGTGGACGACAGCGGCAAGCTGCTGGTGGACGACCCCAAGGTGCGCGCCGGCCTGATCAGCGCCTTGACCGACTACACCACGCCCTACATGAAGGGCTGCACGCCGCCCTCGTCGACCAGCTGGAAGGACCCGGACAACAACGTCGCCTTCCACAACAAGACGACCGTGATGACGCACAACGCGACCATCTCCATTGCCGCCAAGTGGCTCGACGATTCGAACAACGCCTCGCTCACGCCCGAGCAGCGCGAGGAAGCGCGCAAGAACTACACCGAGCGCATCCACACGGCGGGCTTTCCGAACAAGCCTGACGGCAGCAAGATGGTCTACCGCTCCGCGGTGAAGACCGGCGTGGTGTTCAAGGACGCCAAGAACAAGGCGCGCGCCAAGGAGTTCGTTGCCTTCCTCATGCAGGAAGAGAACCTCACGCCGTACGTCGAGGGTTCGCTG
>NZ_JBGFFG010000740.1:0-1030 GCF_056175765.1 Pseudoxanthomonas sp. LjRoot204_2
GAGTACGGCGGCCCGCTGGCCCGCTCTCAGTGGGTCAGCAACTACGCCTCGCAATGCTTCGCCACCACGGCGCAGGCGCTGCGGGACTACGCCTTCGAACGCCGCCTGGGCGAGGCCACCGTGGTGATGGAACCGGTCGGCGTCGCCGGCCTCATTGCGCCCTGGAACGCCGCCGCCGGGAGCATCTGCAGTAAGCTGGCTTCGGCCATTGCCGCGGGCTGCGCTTCGGTCATCAAGCCGAGCGAGCTGGGCCCGCTGCAGGCGCAGGCCGTGACCGAGGCGCTGCACGACGCAGGCCTGCCACCCGGCGTCTTCAATGTGCTGCTCGGGCGCGGCAGCGATGTGGGCGACGAGATCGCCACCAGTGCGGGCATCGCGAAGATCTCGTTCACCGGTTCCACGCAGACCGGAAAGCTCATTGCGCGCGCGGGCGTCGACACCATGAAGCGCGTGAGCCTCGCGCTCTCGGGCAAGTCGGCCACCCTGGTGCTGGACGACGCCGACCTGGCCGCCACGCTGCCCCTGGCACTGAACGCCGCCTTCATGAACAACGGCCAGGCCTGCGTGGCGGGCACCCGCCTGCTGATCCCGCGCGCTCACATGAAGGCCGCCATTGAACAGGTGCGAGCGGCGGCGGCCGCCCTGCGCGTGGGCGATCCGCGCGACCCTGCCACCGCGGTCGGACCGCTCGCGAGCCAGGCGCAGTTCGATCGCATGCAGCACTTCATCCGCCGCGGCCTGGCGCAGGGCGCCACCCTCGTGGCCGGCGGCGAGGGCCGGCCGGACGGTTTCGAGCGAGGCTGGTTCGTGCGGCCTACCGTGTTCGCAGAGGTGCGCAACGACATGGACATTGCGCGCGAGGAGATCTTCGGGCCGGTGCTCTCGATGATCGGCTATGGCGACGAGGACGAAGCCATCAGTATCGCGAACGACTCGCCGTACGGCTTGCAGGCCTACGTCTTCTCGTCCGACGCGCAGCGTGCCCTGCGCGTGGCCTCGCGGCTGCGGGCCGGCACCGTGCTGGTCAATC
>NZ_JBGFFG010000741.1:0-1028 GCF_056175765.1 Pseudoxanthomonas sp. LjRoot204_2
ACACCAGTGCTTGGGTCCGACTCGTGCTGGACCGCAACATCTTGTGTCAGCACGAAGACGCCAAACTACGCCCGGGGTTTCCCCCTGTCAACCGGATTGACATGACAATTGCATGGCCAGGGACCCACCGTCCGTCATCACGGGCGGGGGTCGGTTTGCGGCGGGCACGCGGCGAACTTCATTGCAGGTTTAGGGGTCCGTCAGCAGACTCATTCAGGTTCGCGGGAGGCCCTGGGCCCCCGTTCCCTCCGACACGACGACGAGCTGCCGACCGACCATGAAGAAAGCGCTGCGCCCGTTTCCCACCCTGATCGCCCTGTCCGCCGCCGCCGCGTTCGGCGGCTTCGCGGCGACCGGCTTCCATGAGGTCTTCCAGACACCGGCCCAGGCCGCGCCCGGCGTGGCCGCGGCGGTGCCGGCCGCGGCCGCCCTGCCGGCGACCGTCGATGGCCAGGCGCTGCCCTCGCTGGCGCCGATGCTCAAGCGCGTCACCCCGGCGGTGGTCAGCGTGTACAGCCGCCAGACCGTGCGCGTGGCCAGCCCGCTGGGGCCGTTCGGCGACGACCCGGTGTTCCGCCGCATCCTGGGCATCCCCGACATGCCGCGCGAACGGGTGGAGCGCGCGCTGGGGTCGGGCGTGATCGTGGACGCCGCGCGCGGTTACGTGCTGACCAACCACCACGTGGTGGAGAACGCCGACGGTGTGTCGGTCACGCTCAACGACGGTCGCCAGGTGGAGGCCGAGTTCATCGGGTCGGACCCGGATACCGACGTCGCCCTGATCCGCATCCCCACCCAGGGCCTGACCGCGGTGCCGATGGCCAACAGCGACCAGCTGCAGGTCGGCGACTTCGTCGTCGCGATGGGCAACCCGTACGGGCTGGGCCAGACGGTGACCTCGGGCATCGTGTCGGCCGTGGGCCGCAGCGGCATTCCGGTGGCGGGCTACCAGAACTTCATCCAGACCGACGCCTCGATCAATCCGGGCAACTCCGGCGGCGCGCTGGTCGACCTGCAGGGCCGGCTGG
>NZ_JBGFFG010000742.1:0-1022 GCF_056175765.1 Pseudoxanthomonas sp. LjRoot204_2
GCCGATGAACAGCAGCGCGGTCAGCACCGGGCCCAGTTCGCGATAGAGCGACAGGCCCAGCAGTGTGGACAGCGCATCGCTGGCGCCGAACGTGGTCAGCGTGCGATAGCCCTGCAGCGTCAGCACCAGGCCCACGAACGCACCGCCCACGGCGATGATCGGCAGCGAGCGGCCGCCGATCTTGTAAATCTCGCGGGTCAGCTCGGCGAAGAAGTCGCGGGTCGGCGCCGAGGCGCGGAACACCGACAGCGAGAACAGGCCGGCGCGGCCCAGCGACCGGGTGGCGGCGACGAAGGGCATCAGGCGGCCTCCCCGCGCTTGACCGCATCGAACGCGATGGGGCCATCCGGCTCGCCGCGCAGGAACTGCTTCACCAGCGGGTCCGAGGTGGCTTCCAGCTCGGACGGCGTACCCGAGAACACCAGTCCGCCATTGGCGATCACCACCGCCTGGTCGGCGATGGGCAGGGTTTCGTGCACGTGGTGGGTCACGATGATGCTGGTCAGCCCGAGGGTGTCGTTGAGGCGCTGGATCAGGCTCATGATCACGCCCGAGGCGATCGGGTCCAGCCCGGTAAGCGGCTCGTCGTAGATCATCAGCGGCGGGTCCAGCGCCAGCGCACGGGCCAGCGCCACGCGGCGCGCCATGCCGCCGGACAGCTCGCGCGGATAGGCGTCGGCAGCGGCGCGCAGGCCGACCGCATTCAACTTGAAATCGACCAGCCGGCGGATCAGCACGTCCGGCAGCTTCGTATGCGTGCGCAGCGGCAGCGCCACGTTCTCGGCGACCGTCAGGTCGGTGAGCAGGCCGTTGCCTTGCAGCAGCACTCCGATCCCCTTGCGCATCTCCAGCAGCGCGCGGCTGCGGTGCGGCACGGGCTGGCCGAACACCTCGACCGTACCGGCGGCAGGCGGGAGCTCGCCGGTCAGCGCCGCAAGCATGGTCGACTTGCCGCTGCCCGACGGGCCTAGCACCGCGGCGATGCTGCCCCGGGGCACGGTCAGGTCGATGTCGCGCAGGAT
>NZ_JBGFFG010000743.1:0-1020 GCF_056175765.1 Pseudoxanthomonas sp. LjRoot204_2
TTCCCAAGGGCGACCCGCAGATCGCGATCATCGCGTCGCTCGCGACCTACGGCGTGGGCTACGTCGCACGGCCGATCGGCGCGCTGCTGCTGGGCCACTGGGGCGACACGCACGGCCGCAAGACGGTGCTCATCCTGTGCATGTTCCTGATGGGCTTTTCCACCGTCGCCGTCGGCCTGCTGCCCACCTACGACCAGGTCGGCCTGTGGGCGCCCGCGCTGCTGGTGCTGCTGCGCCTGATCCAGGGCTTTGCGGTGGCCGGCGAGATCTCGGGCGCGAGCTCGATGATCCTGGAGCACGCGCCGTTCGGACGCCGCGGCTTCTTCGCGAGCTTCACGTTGCAGGGCGTGCAGGCCGGCCAGATCATGGCGGCCGCGGTGTTCCTGCCGCTCGCGCACTACATGGACAAGGACGCCTTCAACGCCTGGGGCTGGCGCATTCCGTTCCTGCTGAGCTTCATCGTCATCGTGGCCGGCTACATCATCCGCAGGGAAGTGGAGGAGACCCCCGCCTTTGCCGAAGTCGAGAAGAGCGCGCAGGTGCCGAAGGCGCCCGTCATCCAGGCCGTGACCGAGAGCTGGGGCGACATGCTGCGCGTGCTGCTGTGCTCGCTGATGAACGTGATCCCGGTGGTCGCGACCATCTTCGGCGCCGCCTACGCGGTGCAGCCGGGCTACGGCATCAACTTCGAGAAGGACATCTACCTCTGGATTCCGGTGATGGGCAACATCCTGGCCGTGATCGTGATCCCGTTCGTCGGCAACCTGTCGGACAAGGTCGGGCGCCGCCTGCCGATCGCCGTGGGTGCCATCGGTTCGGGCCTGCTGTCGTTCGGCTACCTGTATGCCATCAGCATCCACAACGTGCCGCTGGCCATCGTGATGTCGCTGCTGATGTGGGGCGTGGTCTACCAGGGCTACAACGCCGTGTTCCCGAGCTTCTATCCGGAGATGTTCCCCACCCGCACCCGCGTCTCGGGCATGGCGATCTCGCAGAACATCGGCACCGCCATCACCGCGC
>NZ_JBGFFG010000744.1:0-1008 GCF_056175765.1 Pseudoxanthomonas sp. LjRoot204_2
CGATGGTGCCGCTGGGAAGGCCCGCGGCGCCGTGGCGCGACGTGACCTGGTGACCCAGCATCGTGCCGACGGCCCGCTCGGTGTTGGCGATGGGCAGCTCGACCACGACCGGCTCTCCGTTGAGGAGGGCGGGCTTCGCGATGTCGATGAGCTGCACGTCGAAGTGCTTCTCGAGCTCGTGATCCTGGGTGCGGCGGCTGCGACGCGGCTCGCTCGCGGGGAACGCGGGGCCCTCGAGCACAGGGCTCAGGTCGAGACCCTCCGCCTTCCAGTGCTGCAGGGCCGCGTTCGCCTCGATGAGCTCTGCACGCCCCACGATCTCGTCGATCGAGCGGAACCCGAGCTCCGCCAGGATCTCGCGGACCTCCTCGGCGATGAACTCCATGAAGTTCACCACGAACTCCGGCTTGCCCGTGAAGCGCTCGCGCAGCACCGGGTTCTGCGTCGCGACGCCCACCGGGCAGGTGTCGAGGTGGCAGACCCGCATCATGATGCACCCGCTCACGACCAGCGGGGCGGTGGCGAAACCGAACTCCTCGGCGCCGAGCAGGGCGCCGATGATGACATCGCGTCCGGTCTTCAGCTGGCCGTCGACCTGCACCACCACGCGGTCGCGCATGCCGTTCAGCATGAGCGTCTGCTGCGTCTCGGCGAGGCCGAGTTCCCAGGGCGTTCCCGCGTGCTTGAGGGAGTTCATCGGGCTCGCGCCCGTGCCGCCGTCATGGCCGGACACCAGGATGACGTCGCTGAGCGCCTTCGCGACACCCGCGGACACTGCGCCGATACCCGACTGGCTGACCAGCTTCGTGTGGATCCGCGCCTCGGGGTTGGCCCGCTTCAGGTCGAAGATGAGCTGCTTCAGATCTTCGATCGAGTAGATGTCGTGATGCGGCGGCGGCGAGATGAGGCCGACGCCGGGCGTGCCGCCGCGTGTGCGCGCGACCCAGGGGTAGACCTTCTGCGGAGGCAGCTGACCGCCCTCGCCGGGCTTGGCGCCCTGGGCGAGCT
>NZ_JBGFFG010000745.1:0-1008 GCF_056175765.1 Pseudoxanthomonas sp. LjRoot204_2
TCACCGCGGCGATGCCGGGCAGCACCACGATCACCGGCATCAGCAGCTTGAGGAAGGCGGCGAACAGCACGCCCTTCTGCGCCTCGCCGATGTCCTTCGCGGCGAGCGCGCGCTGGATGATGTACTGGTTGAAGCCCCAGTAGCTGATGTTCATGATCCACATGCCGCCGATCAGCACGCTGAGGCCCGGCAGGTCCTTGTAGAACGGGTTGTCCTTGTCGAGGATCATCTCGAAGTGGCCCGGCTGCGCGGCCCAGAGCTTGTGGAAGCCGGCGACGACACCGGCGCCCTCGCCCAGTTCGTTGAGCGTGAGGCCCGCGAGCAGCAGGCCACCCAGCACCAGCAGCGATACCTGCACGATGTCGGTCAACGCGACCGCCTTCAACCCGCCATAGAGCTGGTACAGCAGCGCGAACACGCCGATCAGCACCACCGCCAGCATCTGGTCCATGCCGGTGACCTGCGACACCGCGATGGCGCCCAGCCACAGGATCGAGGTGACGTTGACGAACACGTACAGCCCCAACCAGAACACGGCCATCAGCGTGCGGATGCGCGTGCCGTACCGCTGCTCGAGGAACTGCGGCATCGTGTAGATGCCGTTGCGCAGGAAAACCGGCAGGAACCACTTGCCGACGATCAGCAGCGTGGCCGCCGCCATCCATTCGTACGACGCGATGGCCAGGCCGATGGCGTAGCCGGAACCGGACATGCCGATGATCTGTTCGGCCGAGATGTTGGCCGCGATCAGCGACGCGCCGATGGCCCACCACGGCAACGACTTGCTCGCGAGGAAGTAGTCCTTCGCGTCCTTGGTGTGCCCGGCCTTCTCGCGCGACACCCACTGCGCAAGCACGAAGATGCCGGCCAGGTAGGCCAGCACGATGGCGATATCCAGTCCCGACAGTGTCATCCCGCTCCCCTTCCCCGTTCGTTTGCCATCGCGGGCGATCCGGACACTGATGCGTCCGGATCGCCCTTCGTGGTCAGCGTGCGCAGTCCACGGTC
>NZ_JBGFFG010000746.1:0-1007 GCF_056175765.1 Pseudoxanthomonas sp. LjRoot204_2
ATCTTCGCCAAGATCATCCGCCGCGAGATTCCGGCCACCATCGTCTATGAAGACGACGAGGTGCTGGGTTTCAAGGACATCGGGCCGCAGGCGCCGGTGCACGTGCTTTTCATTCCGAAGAACGAAGCGATACCCACGCTGGACGACCTGCGCCCGGAACAGGCGCACCTGATGGGCAAGCTCGCGATGGCTGCCGCGGATTACGCGCGCAGCGAGGGATTCGCGCAGGATGGCTACCGCATCGTGATGAACTGCCGCGAAAACGCCGGACAGACCGTGTTCCACATCCATCTGCACCTGCTGGCGGGAGCGCCGCTGGGACGATTCGGAACATCCGCGTGAGCGCTTGCGCATACAGGCCCCATGAAAAAAGCCGCTCGATGAGCGGCTTTTTTGCGTGGATCGCGCCAGGTCTCGCTTACCACCAACCCCAGCGGCCCCAGCGCGGGCCCCAGAACGGATCGTAGTAGGGATAGGGGCGGACAACCTCGACTTCGCGCACTTCCGGCCACAGGTAGACCACGTCGGCGGCCACGCGGGGCAACTGGTAGTCGTAGTCGCCGATGCGGGTGCTTTCGTAGCCCTCGATCTTGCCGACGAAGGTCACTTCGCGCCCTTCGGCAAACACGGCGGGGTCGTAGAACCCGGCACGGCAGGCGATGAAGCGGCCATCGGTGGCGTCGGGCGCCGTCGACATCGGCCGGCCCGTGGCGTTGAGCGGCCTGGAGACGAGCTGGAAGCAGGTGGAATTCTGTCCGGGCGTCGTGCTGATGATGCGTCCGCCCCATCGGACCGGGGCGCCGACCTGCGGCGCGCCCACGGAATCGCGCGGATTGACCGGGGTGAAGCTGCCCTGCAGGGGCTTGGGTGCGGTGGCGCACGCGGAAAGCAGCGCAGCGGCTGCGACGACGACGGCGAAACGAAGGTTCATGGCCAGTCTCCAGCGGGTTATGGGCGGTGCCGGCGCAGGTCTTCGATCAGTGCCCGGTGGTCTCCCTGCTCCGGAG
>NZ_JBGFFG010000747.1:0-1005 GCF_056175765.1 Pseudoxanthomonas sp. LjRoot204_2
CAGCTTCACCCGGTTGTCCACGTCGTAGAAGCCATGCATCTCGCCGGACTGGATGATCATGCCTTCCGGCGGATTGCCCGCTGCGATCAGCGCCTTGTTCATGAGTTCGCTCTGCTCGGGCGGCGTGCGCACGTCGCGCGCGCCTGCGGCAAGGTAGACCGGGATCTTCACTTCCGCGGCGCGGCGTGCGGGCGAATTCTCCGCCCACGCTTTCTTGTCGATTCCATGCGTGCGGCGCAGGTAGCGCTGGCCGGACTCCGTGCTCGGTATGTCGCCCTTCTCGAACATCATCTCCACGTCGTAGACACCGACGTAGCCGAACGTGCACTTGAACAGGCCCGGCGCACGGATCGGCGCCATCAGCGATGAGTAACCGCCGAAGCTGCCGCCGTAGATGCAGATGCGGTCCTTGTCGGCATGGCCCTTCTGGATCGCCCACTGCGTGGCGTCGATGATGTCGTTCTGGATGCCCTGGCCCCATTGCTGGTGCCCGGCATTCTGGAAGCCACGGCCGTAACCACCGGAGCCGCGGTAGTTCACCTGCAGCACGGCGTAACCCCGGCTTGCGAACAACTGCGTCTCGCCGCTGAAGGCCCAGTCGTCGCGGGGACCGATTGGGCCGCCATGCGGATTGACGATCAGCGGCAGGTTCTTTCCGTTCGAGCCGTTCGGAATGGTCAGGTACCCATGGATGCGCTTGCCGTCGCGCGCCACGAAGTTGAACGGCACCACCGACGCCATCTTCGCGGGGTCCAGCTGCGGCAGGCGCTTCATCAGGAAGCGGGCCTTGCCGGAGTCGCGATCGTAGAGGTAGAGCTCGCCCGGATTGTGGTCGCTGTAGACGCTGACGATGATTTTCTTGCCGTCGGTGGTATGGCTGGAAAAATCCACCATCTGCCCCTCGAACGCGGACGCGAGCGAGGCGTAGAGTTCGGCATCCGGATGCGCTTCGTCGATCAGTTTGACGGACGGTGCCCCCGCTTCCGTCACTACCGCGATCAGTGT
>NZ_JBGFFG010000748.1:0-1004 GCF_056175765.1 Pseudoxanthomonas sp. LjRoot204_2
CAATACGATGAGATCGCGGGGGGTCGCCGTCATGAGGGAAGACTGCGAAAGGGCGTGTACAGGGGTGGTGAAGCTGGTGCCTTGAGCGCAGCAGGATCGCTCCCGTCCAGGGATGAGTTCGCCGATCTAACGCCTGACCAACGCTTCGTCGTCAAGCTGCAGGATCTCGGCCGCGTCAGGCTCGCCGCGCGTGCCGAGGTCGGCGGGCGAGTGCGGGGCTGGGTGGAGTGGGTCAACGACTCCGGAGAGACAGTCGAACAGATCGAGGTGGCGGCCATCGAGGCGCTCGGCTACACGTCCCACACGCTGTACAACCTGAGCGGAAGCGGCAGCGCCTCCGGCCTTGCGAGCGGAGCGAGTGAGGGCGGTGACGCTGGCCGCGCAGGCGGCACCGTCGATTACGCACCCGGCCAACGCCCGGACGTGTTCCCGCGCAGCCCCGGCTATGCGCCGGGCACGACATACACCGGGCCTGTGTCATCGCTTTAGAGGCCAAACATCCGCTCTAGGTTGGCGTATACCAAAACGCTAGCGGATGTCATTCCCAGGACCAACGTAAGTCCGAGCACGATGCTCCATACCCATTGATGCGCTTTTTGGCTTGATGCGCTGAATGAGCTGTATCGATTTTGTGCCTCATCGAAAGCTGGTCCTTGATGTCCGATGAGGCGTATCAAAGCCATCACGTGCACGTGCTGCCACACCATCTTTCCAACCTCGAATATTACGAACACTGCAAGCGAGCTTAGGCCGAATACCGCTACCAGCCGTGAAAACTGTGGCGCGATATCGCCCGCTGTAGCACTCCATGATGTGAATAGCGCTACGTAACCAACGGAAATAACAGCAGTCGTGTACGCGGACGATTTGTCCCACATCGATGTTAGTAGATCGATCAGAAATTTCTTTGCACTGTCGCGAGCTTGATTCCTAGCTTGATCGRCTATGTCTAATGCCTCGATCACTAAGCGCTCAACGTTCTGCACATCCGATCGGTAGTTCTC
>NZ_JBGFFG010000749.1:0-1002 GCF_056175765.1 Pseudoxanthomonas sp. LjRoot204_2
GAGCCTGATCAGCGCAGTCACCAGCATCCTCGCGGGCATGGCGATCGCGCTGCTGCGGCTGTACGGCCCCGGCTGGCTGCGCCCTGTGCTCGTCTTCTACATCGATTCGATGCGCGCCATTCCGGTGCTGGTGGTGCTGGTGTGGATGTACTTCGCGTTCCCGCTGCTCRTGGGCTTCACCTTCGCGCCGTTCTGGGCCGCGGTGATCGCACTGACGCTGCACATCGCGGCCTATGCGGCCGAGGTGATCCGCGCGGGCATCGAATCCATCCGGCCGGGCCAGACGCGTGCGGCGCTGGCGCTGGGCATGTCGCGCGCGCAGCTGCTGCGCAAGGTGCTGCTGCCGCAGGCCACCATCCGCATGCTGCCGGCCTTCGGCTCGATCCTCACCATCGCCATCAAGGACACGGCCATTGCCACCGTGATCGCGGTGCCCGAGCTAATGCACCGCGCCGAGACCGTCGCGGGCCAGAGCTACCGGCCGGTGGAAGTGTTCACCGCGGTGATGGTGGCGTACTTCGCGATCCTGTTCCCGGTCACGCGCGGCATCGACCGGCTCTACCACCGCGTCGCGCACCTGGGGCGTTCATGATGAAGAGGGCCATCCCATGACTTTCGACTGGTCCGTGATCTGGACGCACCGCCAGGCCTTGCTCGAAGGCGCGGCGCTCACCGTGGGCCTCACGGTGCTGACCATGCTGCTGGCCGTGCCGGGCGGCATCGTGCTGGCACTGATGCGGCTGTCGTCCAACAAGCTGCTGCAGTCGGCCTCGCTCGGCTTCGTGGAGTTCTTCCGCAACCTGCCGCTGATCCTGGTGATCTACTGGGTCTTCTACGTGATGCCGATGGCGGTGGACTTCCAGCTGTCGCCGCTCGTCACCGCGCTGGTGGCGCTGGTGCTCAACATCTCGGCCTACAACGCCGAGACCTTCCGCGCCGGCATCAACTCCATCCGCAAGGGGCAGCTGGAGGCGGCGCTTGCCATGGGCATGTCGCGCCGCC